>DQCG01000268.1 GCA_003533825.1 Phycisphaerales bacterium | reverse complement strand
TTTGTGTAACTGCACAGGTCGAAAGCTTTTAAGTCATCTTGTGAAACATCAGCCAGGCTGCCGTTGTAGTGCTCCAGAAACTAACCACAGATTACTTGATTTGGGGGTTTGATCGAAAGTCAGAGAAGATTTGTAGGAACAAATAGTTGCACTGCGGTATTAGATGAATATACTTAGGGGTGTGACGATTTTGAGAAGATACCAAATTTTGGAGAAATTGAAAGGAAGAAGCGATGCCGCAGATGTTCTTTCCCATATTTCCCTCAGGTTTAACACTCATCAATGAAAAGATCGGATTCCAAAAAAAGGATGGGCGTATCTATTACTTCAATGGGATGATGCCGCTATTTTCGCATCATGAGAGCGATTTACCTTCATTTCGTTTTATCACGGCACAATTAGTAGTTCTTGGCAACGCAACGCAAGCGGAGATAGTGCGCAGTTTTGGGATTAGTGTGATCAGTATGAAGCGTTATGTGAAGCGCTATCGGGAAAGAGGTCCTGCAGGTTTTTTTGAGAAATCCCGACGTCGTGGGCCTGGCGTTCTGACCAAAGAGGTACTGGAGAAAGTTCAAGGCATGCTGGATCAAGGGATGGATATTCCCGCCATAGCCGAGGGATTGAAGTTAAAGGCAGACACGTTGAACAAGGCCATCCGTGACGGTCGTCTTCATAAAGCTAAAAAAAAACGGCTGAGATAGCCAGCACCAAAAGTGAACGTTCTAAGGAAGATAGCCAAGCCTTAATTGGTATGGGCTGCACACGTGTCGAAGAACGTATGGCGGCGGCTTTTGGTGAATTGGAAGAGGCCCGTGTTGAGTTTTCTTTTGCTTTGGATGTGCGGTTTGGTGGCGTGTTGTTCGCTTTACCCGCCTTATTGATTAATGGTTTGCTGAGACATTCCGAGAAGCATTTTTCACTTCCCAAGGGTTTTTACGGTTTAAGTTGTATCTTTATCCTGATCGCATTTATGGCGCTGGCTCGGATTAAGAGCATCGAAGGGTTAAGGCGGTGTCCCCCCGGAGACCTTGGCAAGCTTTTGGGGCTGGACCGTGTTCCTGAGGTTCGGACCTTACGGGAAAAACTGGAGTATCTTTGCGAGCAAGGAGATGTCAGTGAATGGAGTGCTGATCTGTCGCGGGATTGGATGGCAGGTAATCCTAATTTGGCGGGTTATCTTTACGTGGATGGTCATGTTCGGGTCTATCACGGCAAGCAGACGAAATTACCGAAGCGGTATGTGGCACGTGAGCGGCTCTGCCTGCGGGGAACAACGGACTACTGGGTTAATGATGCGCTGGGGCAACCGTTTTTCTCCGTTGATGCTCCTGTAAATCCTGGTTTGCTTGAGATGATGCGCAGTGAGATTGTGCCTCGTTTGGAGCAAGACATACCGAATCAACCCTCTAAAGCGGAATTGGAGGCAAGTCCCTGGTTGTTTCGTTTTGCTCTTATTTTTGATCGGGAGGGATATAGCCCCGGGTTTTTTCTTGAGATGCTCAAGAAGCGAATTGTCTGCTATACGTATCGGAAATATCAAAGTGAAGATTGGGATAGATGCGAGTTCAGCAGGCATGAGGTCAGGTTTCCGGATGGTGAAGTTGTCGAGATGGAGCTGGCTGAACGTGGGACACATCTTGGCGGGAAGATATGGGTGCGTGAGATTCGAAAGCTGACCAACTCAGGGCATCAGACCGCTTTAGTGACGACGGATTTTCTTTCCGATGCAGCAAGAATAGCAGGTTCAATGTTTTCGAGATGGTCTCAGGAGAACTTTTTCAAGTACATGATGCAACATTTTGGAATTGATAAGCTTTTAGAGTATAAGACCGAGCCGATAGCTGAGACCACAAGGGTTGTCAATCCGGTTTATCGAGGGCTTGATGGGAAGATCAGAAGCAATAACGGCAAACTGGCTCGAAGAAAGGCAAAGTTTGGAGCAATAGTGTTGGAAGGCGAGCTTGAAAAAGAGAAGGTTGAAGAATATGAGCGCAAAAAGGCCGAGTTACAGGAGGAGATTTCTTTTCTGGATAAGGAAACAGATGAGCTCAAAACCAGGCGAAAGGAATGTCCCCGACATATAACTTTTGCCGAATTGCCGGAAGGAGAGCAGTTTTCGGCCTTAGCCAACGACAAGAAGCAAATAGTGGACACCATCAAAATGATAGCTTATAGAGCAGAAACGGCCATGGCAAATCTTATCAAGCCATATATGACGGATAAACGTGAAGCCAGGGCCTTATTACGGCAGATATTCGCAGGTGAAGCGGATCTGAAACCAGACGAAGATAATAAGACATTGACTGTCTCACTCCACAATTTGACCAACCCAGTTTCAGACCGGGTTGTTCGCAACCTTTGTCAGGAACTAAATGCTACCAAAACCATTTTTCCTGGCTCAAATTTGCGCTTGGTCTACAAATTGGTATCAGATTAAATTCACCCAGATCAAGTAATCTGACCTTCGGGTCAGACTCGCCAGGGCCACGACTCGATATTTCCCTGACGCCGGGGGTTTTGTTTTACCGGTTTCCCCT
>DQCG01000010.1:18209-19382 GCA_003533825.1 Phycisphaerales bacterium | reverse complement strand
TCGAAGTTCGTTTTGCGGTCCTTCGTAAACAATGAACCGGCGGCGAAAGGTTTAATGCCGAAAGCCCCCACGTCCTGCTTCTTGAGTGCCTCGAAGACGCTGTCCTTCTGGGCCCTTTTGCTCATCGTGGTAAAGGGGAAACAGACACATTCGATTTGCGGGAAATACTCGATCATAAACTTGATCCAGCGGCGGTCATGCGTGGAGAATCCGACGAACCGGGCTTTGCCCTGCTTTTTCGCCTTCTCCAGCGCCTCGACCATTTCGCACGCGGTATTGAACGTGTGCCTGCCGCCCGGCTCGTAGCAGGTAACACGCCACAAATCGGTGTAATCCTCGTCGGCTGCCTGCAGCACTTCGTCCAGGCTTTCCATTAATTTCTTGGCGGTGCGGTAGTCGGGATTACGTGTTTCCCGACCGCAGTGGGATAGCGACAGATACATCTTGTCGCGGCGCCCTTTCAGGGCCTTGGCATCGCGTATTACCTCGCCCTTGGTGCAGGCATCGATGTAATTAATACCGATATCTATGGCGCGACTTACGATTTCGGTGCGCTCCTTTTGATTACTCCGGGAGTGCCCGCCGAGGCAGACGGCTGAAACCATCAGGTTCGTTTTTCCCTGCCGGCGGTATTCCATGTTTTGATTGTAATTGAGAATTTTGGAGGTGTTAACTGATGCACCACCGGCGGTTTTGGCGCCGAGGCCGACTGCTACACCTGCGGCAACAATTGCACTATCGCGCATAAACTTCCGCCGGGTTACTTTCTTATCTTCCATCAAATATCTCCTTTCGAAATCATTCAGACCATAGTCGGTCAAATCTTCATTATCATTTTTCGGGTTTCGGCAACGGGCGATCAGACTGCAACTTGAACAGGGCCATAACCTCCTCATCCGACAGGACTCGGTCATAGATGCGAACATCGTCGATAAGGCCTTCAAATCCCCGGCCTATCCTGACATCCAGGTCGCTGCCGGTATCTATCGGCCAGAGATCCAGAAGGCCGATGTCATGTATCTCCGCTATAGTTCCATCCTTATAGAGCACGACATCATCATGTAGATTCGGCAGTTCGGCTTCTTTGACCACGACCGCCACGTGATGCCACTTATTATCATCGACCGGATCATTCATATAATAATAACCACCATTTGGTCTGATGCCGATGCG
>DQCG01000010.1:13363-18171 GCA_003533825.1 Phycisphaerales bacterium | reverse complement strand
ATGATCTCTCCGCCGTCGTTTTCCGTCTTGATCCAGGCCGCCACGGTTCGTGGCCGCGTGCCTGTAACGCCCTTGTATTTGGTTATCTCGACGTGTCCATTGTCGTCGAACCTCAGCGCCTTGCCTGTCCGGCCCCGGGCCGAATCCTTATCAAATGATAATTCCTCCTTTAGCGTACCATTCCGGCCATGTCCGGATGAATCCGGAGTTCTCTTGCCCGATGCCTCGTCAAATTTCCACCATCCGGCAAGGTTAGGATCGGTATCGAGCGTCTTTGGCTTGTTTTTGTCCGCCGCAGATGAAAAGCTCATAACCAAGCCAAAAAACAGAACAAAAAGCGATAAATTCAATATTTTCTTATCCATGACACTTCTCCAAATCTGAACTTAAACATTTTTCAAAGCCCAATCTGAGACATGGCTTAATTTCATACAAAATAACATATTTAACCGTCGGACACAATCATTCATTTCACGAATCCGATATTATTTCTGCCGCTTGCTTCATCTATTTATTTACTATTTCTTTCAGACAATCCCACTTTTCAAGATATTTTTTCAGGTACACTTTGCCATTTTCGATTTCCGACTGAATCAGCTCTGTGACCAACTGCTGCTCGACTTCGTACTCGGCGCTTGTAAAGTGCCCGCCGAAATGCGCCACCCTCAGCCACACCAGATACGTTGTCAGAGCATCAAATTCATTGTAAGCTACGATCTCATCCAGTTTGCCGTCCAGCCACAGGAATGCAACTTCTTCTCCGTCAACGTCCAGTTTGCCCGGTATGCCCGACAGCGTGGCAATTTCATTTAATGAAGGCGTAGCCTTGCCCCAGCCCCCGATGATGTCCTTTATATCGACGCTCGCTTCGCTGTTCCGGCTATCGAAATAATCATCTCCCTCCCACGGCTTGTTCGGACGACGGCAGAAATCCCGGGCCTGAATCCCCAAAACTACGGCCCTTTGAATGAATGCCTTCAGGTCCGCCGAAGCAGAGTTAAAACCAACCAACTGCGGCTTATATTGGCCGACCTTGTCCAGAAAAGTGCCGACGACATTTTTTTCCGAGACCTGTATGGGATCGTCCAAATCGCGCGGCAGGGACAGTAAATGCAGCTTGGCCTTTCTGCCCGACTCAAATCTGTCCACCGCGGCAACGGACACTATCCGGCAGACCACCGTCTTTAAATACGGCGTAGGATCTTCCTCCGTGGCCCCTCCTTCTTTCCACATGCGTTTTACGACATCCAGGTCCGTCGTATTATCCGGCAGATCATACAAGAGTTTCCCCGCAGCCGGATCGGGTACCCATTCCGCGTCGAACGCCCAAACTCTGTCTTTCACAGTCTTGAACATAATTTTTATCCTTTAATCCGGCCGTCATTAGTGATTCTTGCTTTGCCTATCCGGCAGCAGCTCCAGCACCGCGAATACCGGGCAGTGATCCGAGGCGACTCTCTCATCTATCACCCTTATTTCCACGATTTTCCATCGGCCTTTCGGTTTGTACATGATGTAGTCGATTTTTCTTCTGGGTTTGACGGAAGGACATGTTGGCCACGGATCATCCTGGGCAGCATAAGACCACTGCCGGCCGAGAAGATTGATCGGGTCGCTGCCGGGAATCGCGTTCAGGTCGCCCGCCAGAACTATCGGAAGGTCATAATTCTCGTACAACTCCATGATGCGTTCGGCCTGCATCATCCTGTTGCTCTGGTCCCGCTGATGATCCAGGTGCGTTCCGACAAAGACCATTTTCATTCCGCCCGGCAACTCTATGTGAACTTCCAGGGCGGCTCGCGGTTCGGCTTTAGCAGTGTGTGGCAGCGGATTATTCTTTATCTCGAAGATGGGATAGCGTGAAAGAACGGCTTCCCCGTAACCGCCGCCGTCGTAGTCCATGGCCTTGCCGAACACGCCCTCCATGCCCGTTCGCCGGCTCAATTCGGCCGTCAGATCGAGCCTTTTGGCGCGACCCGTCTTGTTGTCGACCTCCTGAAACGCGACCAGATCGGGCTTTAGAGAGTTTATTATCCCGGCGACGGCATCCAGATTCGAACCACCGTTGGCATCCTCGCCGTGGTAGATATTGTACGTTAAAACCGCGATCCGTACCGGCGATCCGAGTCTTTCGCCGGCACACCCCCCGGCACAAATACCAGCAATCAATATGACCAGTAGAACTCTGAACGCAATCGAAAAAGTTTTCATCATGAATTACCTGCCAATTTGCTAGCTATTTGCCTGTTTAATAAAAATCTCAAAAAGCTAAATTTAGCACTATGAATATGGATAATCAACCGGTTTCTTGAAAGAGCGGCTTCTCAGGTTAGCTGAGAATCGGAAAAAAGCCTCTGAAAATAGAGATTCCGGCATTAAGAAGCCCTTCGCCCTGAGCGGAGTCGAAGAGTAGATGTCGGTGAAAAGGCGAAAATAATTTACGTTTTCGTCCTTGATTTCGCTTGCGGGCGCGCGTTATAATTCTCTTTTTCGCAGGTGGGGCAAAAGGCCGAAGGCCTGAAGAACTGATCCCGGCGTGTTTCCTGCTGCCGAGGAGGCGGTGGGAAGCGTTCGTTTCAGGAGGTTTTGATAGCATTTAGGAACAACACAAAGTTTACCGCATACTTTAGAGTTGGAGAAACAAACATGGTACAAAAGCAAAAATTTACAAGACGAGAACTCTTAAAGAGTTCGGCATTTGCGGCCGGAACGCTGGCATTGAGCGGCGCAGTAGTTCCTTTGGCCGAAGCAAGGGGCAGCGATACGATCCGCGTCGGCGTGATCGGCTGCGGCGGCAGAGGCTCCGGCGCCGCTAACGACTGCGTGAATTCTTCAAAGGGCGTTCAAATCGTCGCCCTGGCAGATACCTTCGAGGATCGCCTTGCGGGTTTGAAGAAGCAATTCAAAGTCCCGAACAACCGCTGTTTTGTAGGCATGGATGCGTACAAGAAAGTGCTGGCCCTTGACGATGTGAATATGGTCATCCTGGCGACTCCGCCCGGCTTCAGGCCGAAACAATTCGCCGCAGCTATTGACAGCGGCAAGAACATCTTCATGGAAAAACCGGTAGCCGCCTGCCCGGCGGGAATTAAGATGGTCATCGAGGCCTCACAGAAGGCCAAAGAAAAAGGCCTGGCCGTGGTTGCGGGCACGCAACGGCGGCACGAACCGAAATACGTCGAGACCATGAAAAGAATCCACGACGGCGCGATCGGCGAAATCGTCTCGGCTCAGTGCTACTGGAACATGGGTTCGCTTTGGGTCAACAAGCGCCAGCCCAATCAGGGCGACGTCGAGTGGCAGATTCGCAACTGGCTGTACTTCACGTGGCTCTCGGGGGACCATATATGCGAGCAGCACGTGCATAATATCGACGTAATTAACTGGGCGTTCGATGCCCTTCCCGAGCAGATTCGCGGCGTTGGCGGCCGGCAGTACCGCACGGGACCCGAGCACGGCAACATCTTCGACCATTTCGGCGTCGAGTTCTTCTACCCCGGCGACGTGCGAACCATCAGTATGTGCCGGCAGATCAAAGGGACCACGGGCAACGTCAGCGAACGCGTGGTCGGCACCAAAGGCAGCAGCGACTGCAGCGGCATCATCAAGGGCGAGAATCCGTGGCGCTACAAGGGGCCGAATCCCAATCCGTACGTCGAGGAGCACGCCGACCTTATCAAGAGCATACGGAGCGGCAATCCGCTCAACGAAGGCCGGCGAATCGCCGAGAGCACGCTGTGCGCGATCATGGGTCGCGAATCGGCCTATTCGCGGCAGCAGTTCAAACGCTCGTGGTTCATGAGCAGATGCACACTGGACCTTTTACCGCCCGACGACCTGAAGCTTAGCGATTCCAAGCCCGTGCCGCCATTTGCGGTACCGGGTAAGTATCAACTGCCCGGCCTGGCACAGACCGGACGGAGGAGACGCGGTTAGTCGGCGGTTAACCGGTTGACAGGGACCCCATATTCCAAAAAGATGGGAAAATGGGAATCCGCAAAATGGCTCAAAGAGAACGAACAAAGGAGATTTTTAATATGACAGCGTCAGATAAGAATAAAAGTAAACCGAAAAAGATTGCGGCCACGGCCGCCGGCGCCGCGGCGCTGGCCGGCGCGGTTTCGAATGTGGTCCACGCGCAGGGCTCGGGCAAGATTAAAGTCGGGCTGCTCGGTTGCGGTGGACGAGGCAACGGCGCCCTTCGTCAGAACCTCAATGCCGATCCGGGAATCGAAGTCATCGCCCTGGCCGACCTTTTCGAGAACAAAGTAAGAAGCACACGCGACAGGCTCGCAAGAGACGAAAAATACAAGGGCCGCGTAAAGATCGACGACGACCATCTGTTCTGGGGTTTCGATTGCCACGAGAAGCTGGCCCGCTGTGATGCGGACCTGCTGCTGATGGCGACAGCCCCGGCGTTTCGCGGGCGCCAGATGATGGCTGCAATCAAGGCCGGCAAGCACATCTTCACCGAAAAGCCGGTAGCAACCGACGTGGCCGGCTGCAAAGAGGTCATGGCTGCTTCCAAACTCGCCAAGGAAAAAGGCCTTGCTATCGTCTGCGGCACGCAGCGCAGGCACGAGTTCAGCCGGGTGGAGCTGATGAAGCGTATCCACGACGGCCAAATCGGAGAGCTGGTAGGCGGCCAGTGCTACTGGTACGGCGGCGGCATCTGGTTCCGCGGCTACAAAGAAGGACTCAGCGAGTTGGAGTGGCAGTGCGAGAACTGGTACCACTTCACGTGGCTCTCGGGCGACCAGATCTGCGAGCAGCACATTCACAATATCGACGTGCTCAACTGGTGCTTT
>DQCG01000010.1:8036-13264 GCA_003533825.1 Phycisphaerales bacterium | reverse complement strand
CACATCTTCGCAGAATTCGAGTATCCAAACGGCGCACGCTGCCTGAGCTTCAGCGGCCACAGCCCCACCAACTTCGGTGGCAACAGCGAGAAGATCGTCGGTACCAAGGGCACCAGCAACTGCAATAACAGGATCACCGGCGATAATGCATGGCAATACGAGGGCCGGAACGTTAACGGAATGGATCAGGAGCACATTGACCTGGTTAAGAGCATCCGCAGCGGCAACGTACTCAACGAAGGCCAGCGGATTGCCGAGAGTACACTGACGGCCATCGGCGCGCGGATCTCCGCCTTTACCGGCCGGAGCTTCAAGTGGAGCTGGCTGCTGAATGCTTCCAAGCAGGATCTCGTACCGAAGCAGGAAGAAATGAAAGCCGGACGCGGGATATTCCACAATATCGCGACCGGCTGCGACCCGCTCGTATAAAACCTGAGTTGAGCTTACAGCGATAGCTGGAAGAGCCTTCGCAACATAGAAGCGTTAGGTGTATGCTGATGCTTATCAATAACAACGCGGCTCATACCGATTTATCCGGTATGGGCCGCGAGTTTTTCTGTACAAACGGCACTCCGGCCGGGCTCACGTCAAGACCGGTCAGGGCTGCGGCCAAAGAAGCTCGTCGAGCCAGCTTTCCACCAGTACGGCAAAGTCCTTGAAGTTAACGGCTTTGGAATCCTGCGGTTCTTCATCATGGATATTGGTCACCGACGCTACGGGAACGTACAATTCGCCGTCGTCCGGGCTCTCGTCGGCCAGGTACGCAATTTCAGTCTGAGACAAAGCAGTGCTGTAGATTCGTATATCGTCCAGATCGCCGTCGAAGTAGCCGGTTGCATTCGGCCGGCCGTTAGACTCGGTCGCTTCGGAGCCGATACCGAGTAAGCAGTAACGTGTCTGACCGGTTCCGAATGTGATGTCTCCTTGGGCTAATGTTTCCAGACCGCCGTCCATGTATATCATTAGTTTGCCGTTGTCGAAAATTCCGGCGGCATGGTGCCACTGATCGTCATCGACTCGCCTGCTGCTGCCGTAATCCATTTGCACCTCCGTGCTGTTACCGGCAAGGCTCATCACAGAGAAGCCTAACAAACCTGGCGCTCCGGCCTCGCCGCCGACCTGCAGCCGCCAGTACTCATCGCGATCGAATGAGGCGATATGCTGGTTGGCGCTGCTGGAAGTGCGAATCCAGGCGCAAACGCTGACTTGCGTATGGCCTGTTTCAGCGTAGTTTACATCCTGAATAGCGATATAGTCGTCGATGCCGTCGAGGTGAATCGCCTGGCCGAACTTGCCGGCCACATAGCGGGCGTCGCCCTTTTCAGTGCCGTGGTAGTTATTGCCGGAGCTGTCGTCGGCGTTGCCGTCGAACTTGTAATGCGCTATCAAGTCGCCGGTGTCGGGTGTCGATGTCGAAGCAACCGAATCATTCTTGAGCCATTCGCTGGCCATAATCTGAAGGTCAAGATAGTCGACCACGCAGTCATTGTTGAAATCGGCGTCCGGTTTCAGGAGCGAGGAAACACATCTGGGCCGGTACAACCTGATATCGTCGAAGTACATTTTGCCCGAGCCGCCGGGCTGCGGATTATTCCTGTCACCAAGGCCGATGGATATGCTGTTAACGTTGGCAAGATTCACGCCGGGGAACTCCACCAGGTCAATGTTCCATTCGGTCCAGGTGTTTATGAGGGACGCGTTCGGATCCTCGTGGAATATCACCGTGGGCGTACCGCCGGTGTTAGCCAGGGCCACGTAAAGCGGCTCGGGATCGTTGCTGAGTATTCCGATATCCCGGTTCGTCCACTGCGGGCCGACCGGGCCGGCAATCTGGACGTTGGAGAACGTTGCTTCGCATGTAATGTTAATATTATGCGACGTCAGCGCCAAACCTACATATACAGGCGCATTCATGGTGACTACCTCGCCGCCAACCTGAGTCCATAAAGTTCCGTTTTCGGAATAAGAAGCTGTAACGTTACCGCCCATGTCACGCTCTATTTTCACCCACTGCGGGGCCGGGATATCGGCGATAGTCGTTTCAAAGCTGATATCACCCGTCGTAGAGCGGCGCTGGAAGGAAACGCCCTGGGCCGGCGTTACAACCATCATAGCATGCCTTGAATCCGGATCAAGCGTATCCCGCATCATAACGCCGGCCTTAGCCCAGTTGTTCGAGTTACGCACGCTCTCAACCCTGGCGATAATCGAGCCGGGGCCGGATAGCTCCTTGAAGGCGAAGTGGAACTCGTCGAATGTGTCCCAGATATCTGTGCCTCTGGCGGTCATTGTGTAGGTGCCGGCCGGCCCTTCCACGAAGCTGCCGACAGATACCGGATAACCCCTGAACCACAGCGATAATGCCTTGACGCCCTGTGCGGTCCAATCCCGCCGTGAGTTCAACGTCATCCCTACTTCCGAGTACGGCTGGAAGCCCTGCTTGTTATTGTTATAGGTCAGCGGCATCGACTGGCCGCCCCAGTGAACGATCGTTTCCTCGGTAAACGACGCTGTGTTTTCTTCGCCCACAGCCGAACCCGTGCCGTTGCCGGCAAAATATGGCGGCACATCAGGAGCGCCGAAACCAAGCCCGTCGTACCAGGCAAACCATATCTGGTTATCGCGGGCATCGTAGGCTTCAAAATCGTCCACTATGATAAAGTCGGCCACCGTAAAGCTCCAAACCCTGCCTTTGTTCACTTCCGTATCGTCGGCTTCGACCTCATCGACTCGCCAGTAATAAGTCTGGTTGTAATCGAGAGCATCAGGAGGCATATAGCTGTTGGCATCCTGGCGGCTCCGGTACATACCGGCCGTATCGGATGCATCAGCGTAGGTCACAGCTTGTTCGTCAGCGCCAAAGTACACATCGTGCTTAACGGCACCGTCGCCCGGTGTCCAGACGAGCGGTTTGGACGCATCGATATTAGGCGTTGTACCGTCAGCCGGACTCGGACCCCAGGCAAGCCGGGGATCACCCATCATGGCTTTTGTAATCTCTTCCGGCGTCAAAACCTTATCGTAGATACGAACATCGTCAATCGCCCCGATGAACCATCTCGAACTGCTCAGATCGTACATCTGGCCTATTTTAACGTCATAGTTCGATTCGATATCGAATGCCTCGGTATCCGAACTGATCCTCGTGTCATCCTGGCCGTCAAGGTAAAGCGTGACATCCCCGCTCGAGATCGTAGCGTTCTCTATTACCGAGACGGCGACGTGATACCACTGGTCGTCGAGGATGTTGGTGTCGCCCTGGACATTACCGCCGTTGGTATCGCATCGAAGCCTGCCGGCGTTGACCCGGAATTCAACTTTATGAGCGGAGCCGGTGTTGCCCCAGCTAATCATCTGCCCGTTGGTCGAGGTTCTTATCCAGGCTGTTATGGTGAATGGATTTGCGCCAAGCACGCCCTTATAGCCATCCATCCGGACATAGTCACCCGAGCCGTCGAGCTCCAGCGCATCGCCGTCGTAGCCGGGGACATACTGCGGGTCGCCGTGAAGTGTGCCGTGACGGTCATAGCCTGAAGAATCAACGATGATACCCGAACCGTCATCGTCCAGCTTCCACCAACCGACGAGATTGGGTTCATAGATTGGTATATCCGGCCTGGTTCTGAAGTTCCAGACGTCGCCTTTATAAGTGGAAGCACCGTCAAATTCGTCGATTCGCCAATAGTAAACCGTATTCGCTGCGAGGGGGGCGGGATTATAAGTTGTGCTTGCCGCGGGGCCTTTATATGTGCCTTCGATGCCGGCCTCTACGTCGGCGGCATTCTCGCCGAAGTACACGTGGTGCAGTTTTACGCCGAAACCACCCGTCCATTCGAGCGTTGTATCGGTCGGAACAAAAGTAACGCCGTCAGCCGGTCCGGCGTTTTGGGCCTTCTGCGGAGGAATACTGAAGCTCCATACAGCACCTTGATATGTCGTACCGTCGTCCTGCTTCTCATCGATTCGCCAGTAATACGTCGTGCCCAAAGAAAGACCTTCCGGGTAGGGAAATCCGGGGAAGCCGACAATAAAACTTGTTGTGACCTGGTTGCCTACGAAAGTATCGCCGGTGCCGACAGCCACATCATTTAAATTCTCGCCGAGGTACACATCGTGCGAAACCGCATCAAGGCCCGCCGACCACCTGATGGTCGCCCATGTATCTATAACTAACGCGCCATCGGCGGGCGAGGGATTGTCGGCAACCGGAGGAGTCGCCAGAGTTTTAATCTCGTCCGCTGACAGTACACGGTCATACACGCGGACGTCGTCAACCATCCCGATGAACCACCTGTTGGAGCCGTTGTACTGGCGGGCTATGGATAGATCAAAGTTGGAGACTATATCGAACGCATTCGAACTTGTGCCGGTTCTGGTGTCATCTTCGCCGTCGACGTAAAGTTTGACCTGTGGATACGAAATCGTGGAATTGGCTTCTACCGTCAGGGCAACGTGATGCCATTCGCTGTCGCTAACAACGGTGTCACCTTGCCTGTTACCCGATCCGTGTTCTACGCGGAGCCTGTATTCATTGACCCGGAATTCCACTCTCTCAAGGGCCGTGTTATTGCCCCAGCCTACAATCTCGCCGTTGCCGTCCGTCTTGATCCACGCCGCTATGCTGAATGCGGATCCGCCCAGCAGACCCTTGTAGCCGTCTATGGTCACATAATCGGGGTCGCCGTGAAATTCCAGTGCATCGCCGTAAATCCCCGGTACAAATTGCGGACTACCCTGGATTGTGCCGTCCCGGCCGTTGCCGGAATAATCAAGCACGGTGCCGGTGCCCTCATTATCAAGCTTCCACCAGCCGACAAGATCGGGATCAACCGTTTGAGCCGCGCCGGTCAGAGCCAGGCTCAGCACACAAACTAACACTACCGGAAAAGTTAATTTTCCGCACATTATAGTCCTCCTTCCAAAAACCTAACATGAATCGCCCATTAAGATAGAATGTAAAAAATCCGAACCGTACGGCACAACAAATCTCACTCCAAATTCCACATCCGGCTTTTAAGTCCTCTCTGCCAACCTAATTTTGTTGTAACGAATGGAAGAATTTCCCGCCCGAAACCCGAAAATCCACAGATATGCACCCACTCAGTTTGGCCCAGGCCGGGATCCAGACAGGTCAAAACTTCACCTAATTTATTTATACCAAATTATCGGCCTTCGTATCAAGAAAAATCTACCCAGAATCAAAATATGAGGCCTGCCTTCCCTGGCTA
>DQCG01000010.1:0-8016 GCA_003533825.1 Phycisphaerales bacterium | reverse complement strand
GTTTTGTGTGCTAAGCTTGTTTTCCTTCTTCTTTCGGCCTGCGCTTCCAGCGACGATGCAGCCACCAGTATTGGCTCGGGTCTTCCCGCACGAATTCTTCAATCGCTTTGGTATATTCCGCCGTCACCCATTTCAACGGGTCGTCCTTGTCGGCCCATTCTTCGGGAAAGATTATGCGATTGATCCCGATTTCGAAGTAGAATCGATTATCAACCCTCCTGCTGTAACCCACTACTATCGGCATGTTTTTGGTTATAGCAAGCAGGCCTATGCTCTTATAGGTACTGGCTTTACGACCGAAGAAATCGACGAAAATCCCTTTTTTACCGGCATCCTGGTCGGCAACGAAGCAGAGCGTAGCTCCTCTCGAAGTGAGTTCTTCCATGAGCGTCGTTGCGCCCTTTTTGTCGATAATTTTTTGCCCGGCGGCCCTGCGTACACCATAAAGGTATTTGCTGATGTACTTGTTATCCAGCGGCCGGGCGATGCTGTAGACATTAAAACCGAACAGTCCCAAAAGATATCCGATGATTTCAAAATTGCTATAATGAGCGCCGACCATCAGCAGGCCGCGTCCTTCCAGCATCATCCATTTGGCTCTTTCGATGTTTTTGTACCGGGAGTAATCGCGCCAGTTATTCTTTTTTACCAAACGGGGCGTAAACAATATATCTATCGTCAGCATCACGAGCTGCTCGAAACTGCGCCGGCCTGTCTGCCATATCCATTCTTCGCTTTTTTCCGGGAAGCTTGCACGAAGATTGTCCAAAGCCCGGATTCGGCCGCGATGATAATGTCTCCACAACAACCGGCCGAGAAAACAAGCGGTTTTAAGATTGGTTTCGACATCGAACAGATAGAGGAAAGCTATAAGAATCCGCAACATAAAATAGGCAAGCCAATCTATGAAGGGATTGGGTTTTTCCTTTTTTTTCTTTCGTCGGGGCAAGTCAGCCATAGGCTGTGATTTTAGACTTAAAATGACTATTGTCAAGTCTTAAGAACAGGATACCTCAATGATAGAACGACCAACGTCCCCTGCCCGATATCGATCAGACAAAACGATTGGCAGAGGGCATTGGTCATATACAGTTACAAGAGCCAATTTAAGTCATAAGCCGGATTAAAATCGATAGCCTAAGCCGAGAAAATATTTTACATCCGTACTATGAGCACCGATCGCAGGTGTTGCATCATAGTTGAGGATTGCTTTCAAAGTCATAAAAAAGGTCTCTGTAAAATCGGCTCGGACTCCGGCGGTTGTAGTAAGATAGTAGTCGGAGAATTTATCAATACTTGGGTAGTAGGTCAGATCATGTACGAACTTGATGTTCTCACGGAGCTTCTTGTCGAAGTTGTAACCAAGCTGTAGCGTAATTTCACTATTGCTGTCTGTCTGGTTGTCGAACTTCTCATAAAGCGACGCCAGACCGAACTCTGTTGCAAAGTTCATATCATCAGACTCGATCCATTGATAGCCGGCACCGAGACCTATAATCATACGCCGGTCCAGTTCTGCAACGGCATCTTTTTCGTACCGGCCATCGATGTAGCCGTACATCTTTTTACTGAAAAAGTAGTCGTACTTGCCTTTTGCGCGCCACCAGTCTTCGATAGTCACTTCTTCGCCTGTGTCAGGGTCTTCCTGTTTTCCCTTCGCATAATCCGTACTAACCGTTGTGCGATCTTTTTCAGTGCGTTTGGAAAAATTGGCGTTGGCGCTGAACATCTCGGTTTTTGTATTGCCGTGTGTAGAGGTAATCCCCAGGGCAATATCTCCCGTCCATTTCGGTATCGGCTTTACGGGAGGATTTATCGAGACGATATCGCTAACCGCGAATTCCTGAGCCTTCGTTGTAACAGAGCCTTCTATAGCAAACCGGTTGAGCTCGGCGCTCATGACTTTTTGATTCAAACCTGTCCCGTCCTTTAGGTTGACTGTGATCGGTTCATCGCTGCTGAAAGTCTGAATATCCGCTAAGTCCAGAGTCACCTGACCGGCGGCTTCCGCATTGAAAACCAGTTTTCCGCCGACGAGATGATCGATTTCCCCGGAAATACGGTCACCATTCTTCAAATGGATTTCATCTCCGTAGCATATCTGAGCACACAGCACCAGACATGCAGATAAAATCAGTATTCGATAACACATTACAATCTCCTTTCATATCAATCCATAAGACACAAACTGCGACGCCAAATACGACGTCTTACCAGCATCACAATCGTATTTTACCACCTCACCGCCTTTAAGGCTTAGGCAGCACCGCTTTTCATGTGAATATCATGCTGCGGATAAGGTATTGTTATACCGTTTTTATCAAGAGCAAGCTTAATTTTCTCCGTTAAATCAAATCGCACTGCCCAATAGTCGACTGCATTGACCCAGGGACGTACAACAAAGTTAACGCTGCTGTCTCCAAGCTCTGAGACGGCTACAGTATATACTGGCTCTTTGAGAATCCGTTCATCGCCCAGGATAATTTTTTCAATTACCTGCTGAGCTTTTTTCAGGTCATCTTCATAGGAAACACCGACTACCAAATCTATGCGCCTTGTCCCGTTGACCGTGTAATTCATAATGTTGCCGCTCGTTACCTGGCCGTTCGGAATAATGATCCGCACATTATCGGGTGAGTTGAGAATAGTATTGAATATCTGAATCTCTTCTACAGTTCCTGCCTTACCGCCCGCTTCCACAAAATCACCGACCTTAAAGGGTTTGAAAATAATCAGCATTACCCCTGCCGCGAAGTTGGCTAAAGAACCCTGGAGGGCAAAACCGATTGCCAAACCGGCAGCTCCTACAATAACAACAAAGGAAGTCATCCGCACTTCGATCTTCTCCAATGCGGCAATGATAACAAACGCAAGCAACGCGATGTAACACAAATTTTGGGCGAAACCGGCCAATGTTTCATCTACATTAGCTTTGATCATTCCTTTCTTGACTAATTTCGAAATGAGCCTTGCCACCCAGCGTCCCACGATAAAAATCACCAATGCAGCGACGATTTTGAATCCGTAAGTCGCCAGATATGCATAAATTACATTTAGAACCTGTTCCATGACTATATCTCCTCAATTGAACCTGTATTAATCAGGGAATATTGAGATTTCGATACATGCTACCCATCTGATAGAAATACATTTTACGGGCCTCGTGGAATTTTTACGCCGTAGTATTTTCCTCTGTCGTGGTCAATTGATGTGAACCTTGCACTCTTGCTGATTGTGCTGGGTAAATCAGCCATAATATCTCTCCCATGCAAGTTTTCCCTTTGTAATTCATTATTTTATAGCGAGCTTCTCTTCCTTCCAGGTTTTTCCTACACTTATTCAAACTTCTTCATATCAGGATTAACAGATCATATCACGTATGATTCGCGTGGCCGGTTGTCATCTTAAATCGATTTCTCTCTCGAAGCCGCTGCCGGCGTTCATGGACCTTTGCTATTTGTCTTCCTTCCCGCCGAGCAGGCCGCCAAGACCTTTGATAAGGTCTTTCGGCTTTTCCTTGATAATGCCTTTCAACTCTTCAGGAACCTTATCTCCGAGCTCGTCGCCGAGTTGCTTATCTATTTGTTTATCGATTTCCTCGGACAGTCTTTCCTTGCCGGCCTTAACCAGCGCCTGCTTGATGCTATCCTGGAGTCCCTTGGTGTCGAACACAAGCCGGGGCTCGGTGGTCGGGCCCACTATCTTGATCGTTGTCTTAAGGTCTTTGAGGATTTTGAAGGCCTCGGATGTAGTCTTGCCGCCCAGGCCCAGAATTCCATCGCCCTGGGAGCTGGCCTGCAAGTTCTGTACGTCGATATCCACGGTAAGGTCGATGGTTTCGCTCGTAATCAGTCCGTTGAACTGGCCCGAAGCGAGACCGGATGTAAAGGCAAGGCCCGCATTGCTGCTGAGGTTCGACTGCAGCTTGCTCAGGTCCAGCTTGCTGAAATTCCCCGTCACCTTCGGCACCTTTTCTCCCGAGCTGTAATCGAAGGTCATGTTCATTTCAAGCGGCGTATCGTTCGACTTAACCTGAAGTTTAATGGGCAAAGCAGTTGCAGACGGGGCATCGTTGATATTCTCCACGCTGATATTACTGCTGCCGAATACGGGTGATTGTATTCCAACCTTCTCCAGCAGCACATTTCTGGCCAGGAAACGCGCCGAGGACGGTACATTAGCACGGGCAATGAGGTAGTCGAGATATTTGATCGGTTTCTCTTCTACGGGAACTTCGCCCTCTTTGCCATTAGGATCGGGCAGCCACTTTCGAGCCTTTTGCAGCCACTCCTTCAGGGCCTTGGCGTTTTCGAGGTACTTATCGAGCTTGCTGATATCCCCCACTGCCACCTTGTATTCGCACGGATCGAAAACTTCCGGCTCCTCGGCTTTTGTTTCGATTACCTTGCCGGGCGTCTGGCGTTTCTGATTGAACTGAACATTCGACAGCAGCACCTTGTCCAGTACTACTTTGCCCACCGTCAGGTCATAGACACTGGCGTCTGCGGATATTTTATCTATAGCGATTTGGTTGTTTCCGGGATTTGCTGCATCGGTGACCTGTATACCCGAAACCGATGCGTCGCCGTTCAGGATCGAAAGCTTGAGTGATTCGAGGTTGACTTCCGCCCCGTTTAACCGGGTGAGTTTGGCGGAGGCGTATTCTTTGATCTTTGTATCCTTCAAATAGTGGGTTGCTGCGCCGAAGATAACCAGCAGTATCACGGCAAAAGCGACACCCGCCTTGCGGATGATTTTGGTCTTGACGGTGAAGAGCGACTTTACGTCCTTTGTCCGTTTGCCGATTAGAATGCGGTCGAGGATTCGCACCCAGCTCTTGGAATACCACTTCTTGAATTTCTCGGAACCCTCTTCGGCTTTCAACATCATACGACGAAAACCAATGACCGTCTTAGCCAAAAGCAATCCTGCGACCACTCCTACAACCGGTCCGGCGATTAAGCCGCCTACAACGGCGTACTTACTGAAGTCCGTTATACCAATAATTGGTATCGCCGCCAAAAGCTTCAGCAGGCCGGAAAGATTATCCTGGACCGCCATACCTATATGATAGAGCACAGGTGCGGCCGCAAAACACAACGCCTTGCCCAAAGCTGCCGACATTAGGAACATTCCGAGATGAACATTCAGTAAGAATACCAACGCTACTAAAACTGCATGCAGTCCTGAAAAGCCCGGTATCAGGCCGAATGTAAAACCCAGCATTACCGATATGAAGATAATGACCGGCGAAACGCCGCCGCGAAGAATCGTTAGAATTTTGCGGATTGGTTTTGGAATGGGTAGAAACATCGTATCACCTTTCCTTAAATTTGTTTTCGTAACCGCTTTTCATAGACCAACATTTAACACTTTTACCTGTTCAGATACAAATGTCCAGAAAAAATTGAGAAGTATTTCAATATATTTATGATGTCAATATGGTAATCGGGTTATCATTCTTTTGTTGCACCAGCAACCGGTTCTGCTGAAGATTAATATTCATTCGGACTGATATTCAGGTACCCGGTAAATGCCCGTTTTAAAAAATCGAGTCTACATATTAAGAGCTATCTTTTGTATCCCGGTGCCGACCTGCCTGCTGAGCCTAAGTCCGGCAGGCAGGTCAACACCTTCAGGATGATTAACAATTGTTAGTTGAGTTTGTCATCTTTCCAGTATTTAGTACCGGCTATAGTCGCCTGCAAAGCCAGGCCGGATTCCGTCATCGAGAATACCTCGACTCCTGACCGGATATCTCCCTCGCCGCTGGCTTCGGCTCCCGCTTCGCCGGCTTTGGCCGCCGCGTCTGCATGGGCGCCGACGTCCCAGCCGCTCTCAACAAACTTATCGAGCGTGGCCTTGTCCTTGAAGACCATCACGACGCGATAATCCTTTACGCCCAATCCGAGGCCGACACCGCCCAGTGCCATTTTCATATAAGTACGTTCGCCCGTCGAATTATCTACGACCGAGCCGTAACCGCTTCCGACACTCGCGAAAATCAGATTGACATTGGCATTGCTAAATGTCCCGTAGCCCGCGGACTTCGCAACCTTATCTTTGGTGCCGGGAGATTCCCTGTACAGTCTTTCAAGAGTTTCCTTCTCCATATCAATCACGACCTGCCGTTTCTCAACCACCGTCAGATTGCCCCTGGGGCCACAGCCTGCTGCTAACGCAACGATAGCCAAACACAATATGGTCTTTGGTAGTACACTTCGCATAACATTCTCCTTACTCAAAAAACTTCAAAAAAATACCGGACTACAGTCGCCGGATATACAACTTATTATTCCTTCCCGTTCCCGAAACGTCAACCGAGATTCGCCGGAAAAGCCGGAGCCGTATTAACCGCTCTTGGCGGCCTGATAGATGTGAACATCCTGTTGGGGGAAGGGTATCGATATACCTTCGGCATCGAATTGCTCTTTGACGGTGCGGGTTACATCCCAATAGACTGTCCAGTAATCGGCGGTTTTGACCCAGGGGCGACAAACAAAATTGACCGAGGAATCGCCTAATTCATGCAGTCTTATGATCGGCTTAGGCTCCTTAAGGACCAGCTCATGTTTTGAGACAATGTCTTCGAGTATTTTTGCGGCTTTGGCAATGTCATCGGTGTAGCTAATTCCAAAGACCATATCTACTCGCCGTATATTACTGCCCGTGACGTTCGTAATGACTCCTCCCCAGATTTCACCGTTCGGAATAACAACGATCTGATTGTCAAAAGTTTTAATCGTAGTGGAAACCAGATTCATGGAATCAACGACTCCCTTGACACCTGCCGCGTCGATAATCTGTCCGACATCATACGGACGATACATCAATATCATCAGACCGGAGGCAAAATTACTGAGCGTTCCCTGCAGGGCGAAGCCAAGAACAAATCCCGCCACACCGAGACTGGCGATAAATGGCGCGGTTTTAATTTCCAGCATGGACAGCGCTACAATTATACCGATCAGCATAACAGTCCTGCGAACCGCATTGACAAAGAAATTTTTCAGCAGGTCGGAAAATCTCTTCGACGCTGAGACCGTTTTCAAGGTTATTCTGCCCAGCACATACGCCAGGCCGTAGAATGCCAACAGGGTCAGGAGGAAAAATACAATATTTCTAAGCCAGCGTAACCCCCCTCCGCTGGACTTGAGCCAGCCCCAGATCATAATCCGAAAAGCACTGACATCCTTAATGGCTTGAATATCCACACTCAATCCGGAGACTGCCGCGACATATTTCTCGTATTCTTCGACATCTCCTCCTTTGTCCTTGAGGGCCGACAGGACTACTTTAAATCGGTCGATCAGCGAGGTCTGTTCTTCTCGAAGCTTATTGATGTTTACCAGCAGGTGCTCTTTGACCTTGGATTGTAATTCGACCTCCGCGGCGCCGATTTTTTTAACCTTCTCGGTCAATTCCATATCTGCCTGGGCTATTTCCTCAACCGTATCTTTTATCTTCTCCTGGGCCTCGATGATCTCTTCGGTTTTTTCCTGTAAATCTTCTTCCAAACCGCTGAGTTCTTCTTCTGGTTTGCTTTCTAACTCAGCCTTGGATTGAGTTGTTATCTCTTCGATTTCTGATTCTGTTTGGTCGATAGCCTCTACTTTTTCCTGTATTTCTTTTTCAGCATCGGCCGCAACTTCGGCTTGTTGCTCCGGCTGCTGTGTACTTTCTGCGGATGGAGCGGCGGTTTCGCTTGTTTGCTCCTGCGTTTTTTCTATCTCTTTGATTTTCTTCTTGGTTTCCGCTTCTTTTTGGTCGATCTCTCTGGATTTTTGCCGCATCTGAATTTCTGCGGCACTAATCTGGCTGACCTTGCTTTTCAGCAATTGTAGCCACGCTTCGGCTTCCACGATTAACTCGCTCTTTGTCAAAGGTTTAAGGAGCAGTTCCAGATCGCCGACAGGGATCTCGGGATCTGATATTGTTGTCGCAGTTCCTTCTGCTGAAGCTTCCTGGCCAAAAGAGCCGGATGCTGAAAAACAGACAATGAAAAGCATACAAACA
>DQCG01000429.1 GCA_003533825.1 Phycisphaerales bacterium | reverse complement strand
CATTTTTATAAGGGGTACGTCGAAAACTTCTCGAAATCCTTCATATTTCACAAGTATCGCTGATTTCAGCACTTAGCAACTGGTAAATATCACATAAATCGCAGATATTACATCTTTTGGTTGTAGTTTGGTTGTAGTCTTGTCTTGCTAATTTGCCCTCGAATCGAGCATGTCTCTATAGTCTAAATATTCTGCAGATTTTTCTAAGGAGTATGGTTTCATTGTAGCAGTCTGTTACGCTACGAGTATTTCCGATTTCGGATCCAGCAAGCGAATAGCTTTGCTGAGAAAGGCATGATCATACTTGCCTTCGACAATAACCAGTGGATTCAGGCGGGTTGGGGCTGACCTGCAATTTTTGCAGGTGGTCTTGCTGTAATATGTAATAGTAACCATTGGCAAAACATGTAGCATATTCGAAGGACTTCAGGTATAATACTTAAGTTTCATCGTTATTGAGTGTAGCAGATTTTACAGATGAGGTTGTGATGCAGGCAAAGCCTTTGAAAATGTTACTTGTGATGTTGGCTGGTTGGATCAATCGTCAGCAGCAGGAGGCAATTGAGTATCTTAAGGAAGAGAACAGGATTCTCCGGGAAAAGCTAGGTGGGAAACGCATTCTCCTGACTGACAGACAGAGAAGAAGGTTGGCGATTCTTGGCAAGAGATTGGGCAGAGAGCTTTTGGATCAGGTATGCTGTGCCTTCTCGCCGGACACCCTTCTGAAATGGCATCGCAAGCTTGTGGCCAAGAAATATGACGGAAGCAAGAACCGCAGCAAATATGGTCGGCCGAGAATCTCTGACGAACTCAAACAACTCATCATCGACATGGCCAGGGACCACAAGCACCTTGGCTGCCGCAAGCTGCATGGCTATCTGAAATACCTAGGGCTCAAGGTATCATCCGCCACTATCAGCAGAGTCCTACGAAAGCATGGCATTGAGCCAAGCCCACTAAGGCCCGAACGGACAAGCTGGAATGAGTTTATTAAGGCTCACTGGGATTCACTGGCCGCAATAGATTTCTTCTCAATCGAGGTCTATACTATTCTTGGCCTGACTCGATATATGGTCCTGTTCTCAATAGATTATGCAACTCGGAAAGTAGAAATAACAGGCATTATTCCGCAGGCCTATGGTGAATGGATGAAGCAGATGGCTCGCAATCTGACCGATCCGTTCGATGGCTTTCTGAAGGATAAGAACTATCTTGTTACTGACCGTGATCCGTTGTTCACGAAGGATTTCAGGATGATTCTGAAAGCGGCTGGCATTAAGACCGTCAAAACATCAGTTGCGAGTCCGAATTTGAATCCATTCGCGGAACGCTTTGTCAGGAGCATAAAATATGAATGCCTGCACAAAATGCTCATCTTTGGTGAGCGACATCTGAGATATGTCATCGAAAACTATGTCGATCATTATCACACCGAAAGACCTCATCAAGGCATAGGCAACAACATTATTGAGCCGCTACCTCAAGGAGATGGTGAAATCGTCTGCCATGAGCGCCTTGGCGGGCTACTGAAGTGCTGGCGGAGGGCAGCCTGATGGAGTGGATGACTTTTGAAGCGCTTCTGGGGAAGCCAGCGCTGCTATTCCCAACAGCTTGACTCGTGAGGAGACGCAAGCCGGACGAGATTTCGCGTCAATAACCACCGCGCTTCATTCTCATCACCCCCATTTCTAGCGGAAAATCGCACATCTGGTCTTGATATTAGAGCATCGGACTGTCGATCCGAAGGTTGAGGGTTCGAGTCCCTTCGGCATTTCGAGTACTTTTGTGAAGTCATCAATAATAAAACTCAAGAAGTCACGCTTGTATAGGGACTAGGACAGAGCCTCTTGGGCCACTCGTAAAGCGAATGCAGAGAGTAGATTGGGTGGTCGAGAACTGCATATTGGTGTTTGATGACAACTCGCCGGATGCATCACAGGATGTGACTATTCAGTCACGAGGAGAGAAATGGTATGCAGAGATCAAGAAACAAGGCAAGCGCCCTATCATCCAAGGTTGTGCATCAATCGATAGGGACACGGGGCGAATCAGGATTACAGTCTATGGTCAGGGCTTCAGTCAGAGCCGGGTACTTACCGAAGAAGTATATCACATTGTCTTTGAGATTATCCGACACGCAAGCCCGAGAACTTTTGAGTCGATTAAGAAATGGTATTCTAATCGACTGAAGCACGGACTGGATCCCACATGGCACATCCACGAAGCGTTTGCTGAGCTGATGGTGCAGGAAGAGGAATTTCCTGGATCGACGGATCTGCCACGACACGCTGTCAAGTATGCTCGAAGAGCATTCTCACACAACAACACCGTACCGGATTCGGCAATCGAAAAGATAAAGGCCGGTGTATGATCATTTCTCTCTTCATTTTTTCCGCGGCCGATTTTTCTGGTCGCGGTTTTTCTTGATATGTAGCGACAGCTATAATCCAATTAGAATGTTTGGCCGTGACCAGACCTACTTCATGAGATCTGGTCACTAGCGCCAGAGGAGGGTAAAAATGTCAAACACAACTACTATCAGGACCCTTGTCCTGGAATATGTAGACAACAACGGTGCAAGCCATATCCGTGAAATGCACATTGAGGTATTGCAGCGCAGACCGAACACACCCGAACATACAATTCGAGCAAGACTTTCAGAGGTTGTCAGCGATGGATTTCTCAAGCGAATGGGCGAAGGGTTTTATGATATATATGCCGAGGATGAAGCGATGACATCGGTTGTGTCTTATCCGGTGCGGTGCAATCAGTGGGGCCGCTCGTTATACAGAGGCAATTGTGACGGCAGATTAATACGCAATCTCATTTTAAGGTATAGAGCGGCAAAAGTTTGCGATCCGATGGAAGGATCAGGCACGAGCAGAGATGTGGTCGAGGGTCTCAACAAGTACAAGAAGAAAGGAATAAGCTACTGGGGAGGCGACTTGCGAAAAGGTTTTGACCTAACGAAGCAGAAACTTCCCGGCAAGTTCGACTTTTGTTGGATACACCCGCCGTATTGGAACATCATTCAGTATAGCAACAATCCCAATGACCTGAGCAATTACAAAGATTATGAGCAGTTTCGCAAATTCCTCATGATTTGTTTGCAGCGCTGCTTCGAAGCATTGGAAACAGGCGGCAGATTAGCTGTGCTGATAGGTGATGTTCGAGGAAAAGGCAAGTATACACCGATTGTTAAGGATGTCCTGAATTTTCCTTACGGTGAACTCAGGAGTATCATCATCAAGGTTCAACACAATTGTACCAGCGACCGAAGAAGATATGGCAAGCTTGAGGACTCGCCCATAAAGCATGAGTATTGCATTGTTTTCAAAAAGACAGCCGATAGCTTTCAATCGGCACAACAGCCTCTTTCGTATGGACAACTGGAAATCAAAGAAGCTATCCGGGCAGTGAAGTCAGCAGGCAAATGAAAGGGGGCTTTCTTTAGCAGTGACAATGTTAAGCTTGTGTCTTGCGATACTTCAGCTTCTTAGATTTCTTGTGTAGCTTCTGGTGCCAGTAATGTTCGTGTTTTTCATTCCTTGTTTTATTCGGGCACCTGGAAGGATATAATTGTCACAGCAAAGAACTCGGCAGACTGTTTGTACCGATAGGAGAAAGAATAGACAATGGTTCAAAGCCGACAAATCATTCATGTGGACATGGATGCTTTCTACGCATCTGTAGAGCAGCTTGATAATCCTGACTTGGTTGGAAAGCCCGTAATAGTCGGCGGTGATCCCAAACAAAGAGGCGTGGTCAGTGCAGCATCGTACAAAGCCCGTAAGTTCGGCGTTCACAGCGCCATGCCCATGTCGCGAGCAGTTAGATTATGTCCTGATGCGATCGTACTGCCGGTTCGAATGAAACGGTACGCCGAGTTTTCACAGCAGATTCACGCAATATTCCAGCTGTTTACACCTCAGATTGAGCCAATATCTCTTGATGAAGCATTTTTGGATGTTACCGGAAGCATTCGATTATTTGGTAGCGCAGAGAAGATTGGCAGAGCTATTAAAGATCAAATACGAGAGAAATTGGGGCTGGTGGCATCGGTAGGTATAGCCACTAATAAGTTTCTGGCAAAGCTCGCCTCCGATCTGAATAAACCTGATGGTTTTGTGGTCATTACTGAAAAAAACAAGCAGCAGATACTCGATCCTTTGCCGGTTTCCAGAATATGGGGCATAGGTAAAGTGACGGAAAAAGCTCTGAAATCCAAAGGAATACATACGATTGAACAGCTTCGAAGAGC
Organism: Phycisphaerales bacterium; assembly: GCA_003533825.1. Lineage (GTDB taxonomy): Bacteria > Planctomycetota > Phycisphaerae > Sedimentisphaerales > Anaerobacaceae > JAFGPJ01. The sequence continues at coordinate 6,159 of DQCG01000429.1, read as the reverse complement.
TCAGCCAGAAATCCTCCGGAGCATATTAGGCGATCAGACACCACATATACTCCGGTTAGTTCAGGGAGTGGATAACAGGGAAGTAAAATCCAATAGAGAGGCCAAGAGCATTTCCAGTGAACAGACGTTTGCTACTGATATAACCGACAAGGACATTCTTATCGATGTGCTGCTCAATCAGGTTGAGGATGTTGCACAGAGACTCAGATTAAACGATTTGGAGGCAAAGACAATTACCCTGAAGCTGCGATATGATGATTTCCGAACGATTACAAGAAGCAGTACCTTTGATCATCCAACGAACGTAACCAAGATATTTTGGCGGGAAGCTGAGCAAGTTTTCTTGAAATGGCATCAGAAATCTGCAGGTGCACTCAGATTGTTAGGATTTGGAGTATCTGGTTTACAGAAGGCCGGTAGCGGCCAGCATCAATTGTTCACTGAGCCTGAACTGGAAAAGCAAAAAAGGCTGGATGAGGCATTTGACAAGATCAGGAACAAATTTGGAGACGATGCTCTCAGAAGAGGAAAATAAGTGTTTTCAATAGTCTTAACAAGCGTAATATAGGCGATATGACTGGTCTTACTCACCTGCATTTTTAGCCCAAAAACGCCGATTTATTGACAACGTATTCAATGGCCGGCGTCAAAAACAAAGAGTTGACAACTCTTCCAAGCTGCCAGCTCAACGAAGGCCCCGACTTCTCCGTGATTGCTCCACACCGATCCCAGGACAACAACTCCTGAACGGTGCTTTACCACTGTTCGGCGATTCGGCTTTCGTCGCTGACTGAATCTTCGTAGTAGTAATGGGCACACGGGATGAAATTCTTCTTGGGCACTTCTTCGCCGCTCAGGTGCTTGATGAAGGCCTCGACAGTTCCCTTAGCCATATTTCGCGGGAATTGCTGGGGCGAGTCGTAGAGCTTCTTTTCGAAGACCGCCTGTTTACCGGCCGGAGAAGCATCGAAAGCTATTATCGTAACCAGCTCTGTCTTGTTTGCTTTTTGAACAGCTGCACATGCCCCGAGCCCCGAGGGATCGTTGATAGCGAATATTCCCACGATATCCGGTTGGGCCGTCAGAATCTCGGTCACCACCGAGTAGCCATCGCTCCTGTTGCCCTTACCGGAAAGCTCGGTAACGATTTCCAACTTGCTATTGTGTTCTTTAAGGTAGTCCTTGAAACCGTTGACCCGCAGAATGCATGAGGTGACCTCCGGATAGGTGATAAGCGCGATCTTGCCATTGTCGCCGGTGACCTTCATCATGCTCTCACCCGCCAACAGGCCGCCCTGATAGTTGTCGCTGCCGATATGTGAGACAATCATATCCTTTGCCTGCTCGTCGGTAACCTGGACATCGAACGTAAAGACCGGCACTCCGGCCTCGTAAGCCTTCTTAACGCCTTCCCCGGCCGCCTTCGAATCAACGGGATTGAGGAAAATCGCATCGTACCCCTGCGCCACAAAGTCTGATAGTTGATTGTTCTGCTTGGCAGGATCAAGCTCGCCGCTCAGCGACACTACCTCGTATCCATACTTGGCAGCCTCGGCCTGCATGATATCGGCAATAAGCTTAAAAAAGGGATTGGTAAGATCCATACAGGTCATGCCTATTTTGCCCTTGGCCTCGCTCTTTTTCGAGCACGAGTAGACAAACAGCGACAGCATAATTACAAGAATGCAACTTATGACAATGTTCTTTCGGTTCATGATCTTTTCCTCTTTTTAGTTCATAGTTTCTTTCTTCTTCAGTAAAAACGCCGGCAGCCGTCCTGCTCTGCGCGCCTTGTCCAGGAGCACCGCCCCAAGGATGACCGCTCCGAGCACCACCTGCTGCTTATAGCTTTCGATCGCGAGCAGATTCATGCCGTTCTGGATAACCGAGATTATGAAAGCCCCTATCAGCGTTCCCAGAATCCTGCCCGATCCGCCGGACAGACTCGTCCCGCCCACAACTACCGCCGCGATAACGTACAATTCGTACATCACTCCTATATTGGGTGCTCCTGTATTGAGTTGCGAGGTCTGAATGCACCCGCCCAGACCCGCTGCAAGTGAGCTGATAACATAGACGAAAACAATTACTGACTTAACCGGAACACCCGACAGCCTCGCAGCCTCTTGGTTTCCGCCGACTGCATAGATATAGCGTCCGGTGCGCGTGTGCGCCATGAAGATATGGGCGGCGACATAAAGGACAATCAGGAGAATCACTGTGTTGGGCATGCCAAGCAAGCGGCCCTGCCCCAACCACGGAAGGGCTTTGGGAACCTGGTAAATCGAGTAGCCACCGGTTATCATAAAGGCTAGGCCCCGTGCTATCATCATTACGCTCAATGTCGTGATAAACGGTGCGACCTTGAATCGCGAGACGATAACGCCGCCAACCGCACCGATGATACCGCAGCACAGCATTCCCCCGAAAAATCCAATGAGCACTACCCAACCTGAGGCTTGCAAACCTCCCAGTTTCTTCATAATCAAGGTGGATATAACCGCTGCCAATGCAATCAGACTGCCCACCGACAGGTCAATCCCGGCGGTTATAATCACCATAGTCATGCCGATAGCGATTATCGCGATGACCACGATCCGGTCCACTATCGCAAGGAGGTTGGACCGCTTGAGAAAATCGGGCCACATGTAAGATTCCGGCGACAGCAACTCGCAGCCCATGAATTCGGGATGGCTCTGCGGCATGAGTTCGATTACCCGCCACTTTACAACATCGCCGCTGGTTGCAATCGCGGCCGGCCGAGAACCCTCGGCCTTGATATCATCCAGGGCTAATTTGAGGTCGCGCGGCGTACCCACCACGACCCGAGTCTTGCTGTAACCGGCTTCCTTAAGCTTTTCACCTACCTTCTCGGCGAACGGCGCCGAGTCCTTCTTGGCCACACCGACCGCCAGGATGATGTCCGACTTGTCAAACTTGCTGTTTATCTGCTCAAGAATCTCGATTATAGCGTTGCTGCCTAACGGCGTCTGCTCCTTGAACGTCAGAGCACTGAACAATAGGCACAGTACTATCAGGACAAGCACCATTCCATAATCACTAAATAACTTTTGCATTATATCCAATCCTTGCCAATACTAAGCTATTGCCATGGACAATATGTCTTCCTGCGTCGCATTAGCTACGTTTGTGATTTCCCCTTTAACCCTCCCCTCGTGCATAACGATGATGCGGTCGCTCAAGCCGAGTATCTCGGGAAGCTCGCTGCTGATCATAATAACGGCTTTGCCCTCGTTGGCCAGCCGGTTCATCAGCAGGTAAATTTCATATTTAGTCCCAACATCGATTCCCCGTGTTGGCTCATCAAAAATCATAATATCTGTGTTCCGCGCCAGCCACTTGGCAATAACCACCTTCTGCTGGTTTCCGCCTGACAGATTCATAATAAGCTGCTCTGGCCCCGAGGTCTTGATTCTAAGACTCTCGGCGAAGTTGCAGAATTCCTTTCGCTCTTTTCGCCGGTTCAGGAAAACTCGGCCGATGAGCCTATCTAAGTTTGGAAGACCATAATTCTCCAGGCAGGAATGAATCAGAACCAGCCCCTGCCCCTTGCGGTCCTCCGTGAGCAGACATATCCCTCTGCGTATCGCATTGCTTGGGCTATGTATCTCAGCCTCATCGCCGTTGATGAAGATCCGCCCGCTGTCTGGCCTGTCGGCGCCGAAGACAAGTCGCATGGTCTCGGTACGTCCGGCTCCGACAAGTCCGGCGAATCCGAGTATCTCGCCCGCCCGCACGCTGAAACTAACATTGCTAACCGCCTGGCCGTGACAGAGTTCCTCCACCCGCAGCCGTTCTTGCCCCGGGCTTGCCAAGCGCTTCGGAAATTCCGAGTCAATAGGGCGCCCGACCATCATCTCAATCAGTTTCTCGCGATTAAGATTGTCGATGTCCTCTGTGCCCACATGCTCTCCATCACGAAGCACCATCACACAGTCTGCTACCTTGAATACTTCTTCGAGACGGTGACTGATATAGATTATACCAAGTCCTTGGGATTTGAGGTCCCGGATGATGGCGAAAAGGCGATCTACTTCCTGGGTCGTCAGCGTGGCAGTCGGTTCGTCCATTACAATAATCCTTGCGTTGACCGAAAGTGCCTTGGCAATCTCCACGGTCTGCTGTTGGGCTACAGTTAGTTCGCCGCAACGAGCATCAGGATCGATACTGATGCCTATCTTATCGAACAAGTCTAGGGTGGCCCGCTGCTCTTCAGTTGCCCTGACAAAACCCATTCTGGTTTTCTCCCGTCCGAGGAAAATATTCTCTCGCACAGTCAGATCCGGAATCAGATTAAATTCCTGGTAGATAATCGATACACCGACTTGCTGTGCGGCAGTCGGAGAGAGGATGTCAATTGGTTGGCCTTCTATGAGAATTCTTCCAGAATCCGGGAGATGCGCGCCGCCCAGTACTTTAATGAGCGTACTCTTGCCCGCGCCATTCTCGCCTACAAGTCCCAAGACTTCGCCGTGGTGCAGTTTCATTGAGACGTTCTTTATTGCATGCACACCGGGAAACGATTTATTGATCTGGTGCATCTCCAAGAGGAGCGGATTGCATCGTTTTGGCTCTTCTGTCATCATAATCATTGGGCAAAGAACGGGCTTTGCCGGAGAAATCACGCAAGTCAAAGCCTGTAAGAATTTCTGAGAACATCCCTTATTTAAACTGATCTCAGTTCGTATCAAAGGGCATTATATATGTATTATCCGGAAAATACTAAGCCATATAACGTTGAGATGCAAGTACATGTCCTATCTGTACTGAAGCTATTCAACAATGAATCCGGTTCCGAGCAAGAGAAATTGGCGCACTTTACTGGCCCGCATAGATTGATTTCATTTTCCAGCTTTTGACTTTGGCTGTTATATCACCACTTCTGCTGAACAGGCTTATGCCGATATTATCCTTGTCGTGCTGGTGCATGTATACGGCGGCCTGTCGATCGTTGACGAATACCTCGACCATACTTTTGTCAAGGAAGATACTAAGATTCAAATTTTCACCTTTTTTAAGCTCGAACGGAGACTTAATTTCTCCCATTGCCAAGACCTTACCCTCTGGCTTGATGGTGATAGGAAAACCCTTGCCATCCTTATCGCAGAATACGCTGACGCCGTATTCTACGGCGCCGGCTGGTTTGATTGTGACACTCAACTCGATAGTGTCGCCGGCGATTTTCCTGAGTATGTGGTTGGTGTCGCTCTTGACGGTGATATTACCTTCCTCCCTCTCATCATGGCGAAGCTTCTCAAGTTCCCGTAGCGGTTTGATGCGCAATACACCATCGGCAGGCAGGCTAAGTTCACGCGGCAGTGACTGGATAGCGCTCTGGGCGCCGTCCAGCCTGCACCAGGCCCACATGACACGGCGGCCATCCGGGGTCAGCAGCGATTCCGGCGCGAAGAAATTCCAGTCCTTCCAGTTCATCATGGCGTGGAACTCGGGAAGATACTTTTCGCCCTTGAAGTCGCCAAGATAGTAACGGCACCCCATCCCATGACTGATGCAAAGAAGCATCCACTTGTCGCCTATCTTAAACATATTGGCGCAGGAGACGTCTTCATTTTTATTTACTCCCAGATCCGGCATGTCTTCGTGCAGTAAAAGGCCGAGATACTCCCACTCTTCAAGATTCGAAGATTTCATCAAATGGGGCGGGCCGCCGCCGGATATTGCATAATAGGTCTCACCATTCAACCAACAGTCTGGATCCCACATACGTATTTCTGCCGGCTGTCCGGATTTAATCTTAGGCTTGACCGCGAATGGTTTTGTCCATTCATCCAGGTTATCGTCAAGGGCAAAAGCCAGGTAGTTGTTTCCGGATCCCTGGCCGTGGTAGATCATTGCCGGCCGGCCGTCCTTAGTGAAGAATCCTGTACCACTGAACATTCCGTGACCAGTATTTGGCCCGACAAGTACGGTGGGGTGCCACTTCCAGGTAACCATGTCTTTGCTGGATACGTGAGCGAACGCAAAACCATGGTTGTTCTTGTAAATATAATGCAGGTGATAACGGCCTTTATAGTAAAAAGCGGGATTGGGATCGCCCGGCATGCCGACACCCGGGCCCGGGTGGGCAAGATGGTATGTCAGCCAGTTAGCCGGCACATTTTTCGGCATGGCCGGCGT
>DQCG01000399.1 GCA_003533825.1 Phycisphaerales bacterium | reverse complement strand
GAGCCCACAATGGCATACAAGTCGTTTTCGGCACAGGTATATGCAATGGTTTCCTCGGCCTTCTTCAACTGCTTTTCCGTGTATTTGGGAATCTCATCTTTGAAATATCCTGTAGTGGCGCATTCGGGAAACAAAGCCACGCGCACACCTTGTTTGGCCAGGCCTGCAATGTGTTCGCATATTCGTTTGGTGTTTTTCTCCAAATCATTACTCACAGCCAATTGCACGGCCGCCACCTTAATACGCCCGGGCGTAGACAACCTTTGGTTTCCCCGGTGCACGTGCTGTGCAAGGGTTTTGGCAAACGCTTCGGGGCGGCGACGCTTCAGGTTCTCCTGTCTGATTTCGTGTCCGCCCATTTCAAAGTAGAAAATGCCCTCTTTGTCTTTTTCGTTGAGGATGATGCTGCCGTTGGGAGCAATGGCCAATGTCTGTTTGGGATGGGTGAATAAAAAGTAGCAATTATTATCCCGAGCCCGTGTGCGGAGCATAGTGTCATTCCATTCGCCACGGGAACCATAGGAAGGATTAATGATAATATGGGCGCCATCCAAAGCCAATGCCACTGAAGTTTCCGGCACTTGCCGTTCATAACAAATTATAATGCCGGCACGGCCATACGCCGTATCAAAAGACTTCAACTCATAACCGGGACGGTAATTGGGCGGATCAAAATACGGCTGCGCCATGTGCGTTTTACGATGCCGGTGCAGAATTTCACCTTTAGCGTCGATCCAAACGCAGGTATTGTGCAGATAATCGCCGTCCCGCTCCAGAAAACCTAAAACAAAATCCACATTCAATTCCTTGGCCAAATCCCGAATTTTAGTTACACCCGGACCGTCCACAGGTTCGGCGATTTCCTGGAATTTCGGTTCCCACTTGGGGCGATCATTTCCGGAGCGGCGAAGAAAATCAATGAGATATCCTTCCAAAGCGCCTTCGGGGGTGACGAGTATCTTAGCTCCGTTTTCGGCGGCTTGGCGGGCCAATGTATCCATTTTCTTTAAGTTAGCTTCTTTGTTCCATTTTTCCGGAACAAACGACAAGCTGGCGACTTTGACCTTTTTACCAATTTCATTTGCTTCGACTTTAGTTGCTCCAAGCAACAAGCTAAGTGCAATCAATGCGGCCATCATGCCCATAAGCTGTTTGAATCGAATGTTTATCATTTCCTGCTCCTTATTTTCCTATTTACACTTCAAAGAAAAACACCTTCTATGAATCAATTAGGCATACATATATGGTGCAACTATCCCCTCCGTTTTCCAACTCGATCACGAATCCTCGGAATCCGCGCGTACGTATCGATCACCCACACTTTGCGCCGATTACGGATTTCAGAATTGACAGACATTTCGTCGCCGTTAATGGTTGCTGTGACCTGCTCGGCATCCGTATAGATCAGAATGTTGCCGGGATGAGTGCCGAGTTTTTTCCAAACCTCGGCTCTCCAGTGGACACTGCTCCAGAATGGCCGGAAACTGGCGTTGATTTCAATCTCCAACTGTTCATCTGCAGTTTTTCGAGCTACGAGTTTCCCAAAGGGGAATCGTTCACTCTCAATGCGAGCGATGGGCGAGTCCAGTTCAAGTGGAAGCTGGCGATGTGGATGCGGCTGGTAAACAACGTAGGTCTGTGATGGCGTGCAGGAGAACAGCCAGAGAGTTTCATTCGACGTCGTTTTCAGTACAGCATCGTGTGTGTGGAGTTCACCACTGTTGCCGACAACAAATTCAGGTGAATACAGGTACTCCACCCACGGATCGTCCACGCCATTGATTTGGCGCAGCAGATACTTCTCTTCGTAGCAGTGCCACTTCATTTCCATGCTCAGGCCTGGACGCTCGTATTTGATATGCCGGACAAATCCGTCGGCGTTTTCTTTAACCTCGGCCTTGAGCATGGTCTTCTGGAAGTTCTCGAATGATTCGTACTCATCAATGTCGCCCATTTCTACGATGAATCCGCTGCGCGCCTTGATCCACTGCTCATCGGTAATACCTTCGATGGTTTCGCCGACGTAATTGTCCTGATACAGCACGATTTGATGTGTGCGTTGTTCCAGCGTATTTTTACACGGCCCACGCAAGTTAGTGAACTCCAGTGGTCTGACGGCGACATAGGTATCGCCGTCATGGATGAACCACCAGTCGCCGGGCTTGAGTTCTGTGGGCAGGCTTTTAACTGGCTCGCGGTTGACGAACAGTCCCTCCGTACCGTCTCGCCAGCGGAACAGAAACATCCCGGCCGAGATGCGCCGAGCTTTGTCCACGACGAGATTGTTGCCGCTGTGGTCTCCCTTTCGGCCGGAATATGTAAAAATCAATGTGTTTTTGTGCTGTAGAGAACCGGCACGTCCATACTCGGCGAATTCACGAGTGTAGGGGCCAGGCAGCCTCGACCACTCATCCTTCACCGGCTCGTTTGGATTGTTCTCAAAGTACATTTCCGTACGGTCGATAAAACTCGCGCCGTTGAATACATAATGAGGGTATAATGTACAGAAATGCTTTGTGCTTCCCAGCGGTGCGTTCCCTTCATGCCGACTGTCGTTCCACCAGGCGGACATGTACACCATGCATGCAGAGGCATCCCATGCGTGTGTAATCGAACCGATTGCATATTGTTTGGTCTGATAGTTTACATATTTAGCAAGTACAGGTTCTGGGCGAGCATTTGAAACGCTAGGCAGCTTCGGATACTTGTCCATCCAAGGCACAAGTTGTACAGAGCATTGTAGTTCGTTAGGATATTGTTTACGCCAGGCGATATCCTGCAGGTAGGAGGGTAGATCAGGGACCATGCCTTGGACATCATCCAGAGGCCAGCGTCCCCCGCGTTGTATTTTCTGCCAGGGGCCCCAGATGAAATTATGATTTACCCAGATCGGCTTTTCCACGCCTGTCGCAAACTGCATTCTATCGCCGCTGCAGCCGATCCAAGCGCCCGGGGCCATTCGGCTGCCTGGCTCCGTGTTTCGCTCGACTGGTGCCGACCAGGTAAGAAACCGGTTGATCCAGATACGTTCGGCAATCATGTAAGCCATCCGTGACAATTCAGGATCGCTTATAAAAGCTTTTATGGCGTCATATCCATTGGAGCCGCACCAGTGGGCTTCGAGCAGATTGAATTCCTGCATATCACCGCTCAGGCTGAGGTTTTCGAGTTCGCGGCGGAGCCCCCAGTAGGCGGCGTCTTTCATATTGGGATCGCCGGTGACTTCAGCCGATAAAGCCAACATGCTCAGATAATCGTGGGCGTTGCCGCCATTATAGCCGGGGGCGTGCATGTACATTGCCGGCGACACGTCGGCCACTTCCGGGCGAAACGCCAGCAATACGTCTTTAATGGCCTGGTGGGCCTGGGGCGTAAGCTGCTCACCCACACGCAGCGCAATGATAGCTAAAGGAATCAGTTCTGTCTGGTAGTTGCAGACCTCAAAGGCCGGATGACGCCTTTCCGGCTCAGTCCATGCCTTCTCGATGGCTGCCTGCTTTTTCCTACAAAACGAAATTATCTCCTCATTCACTTTCTTTACATCATTCGGATCTCCGACTAATAACCGTTCGAACTGTGTCAATTGTATATCGTCTAATCGGCCGATGTTGCTGCGATAGATGTTATCTCTCATCCTATAGCGAAGCGCATCCCATCCACAGGCGATGACGCCGTCAAGAAAATCCTCGTCGAAGGACTCTCTGCACATTTCTTCTACGTCCGGATAGGGCGGCCTAGCTTCAACTGCCTGTATAGGGCAGGTCGATGCTACAACTATCATGATCATTGTTAGGAAGCCCCACGGTATACCCCTGACATATCCATGTTGTAAAACGACCGTCGATTTCTTTTTATTTGTATCCTTTGTCAATATCCTACACCTCAACAAACCTGATCTTTTCCATTTAAGTTCACAAACAGTGCTTCTGTATATAGCGAGTTCAATAATATCAGAACAAAAAGCCGAATACCAGCTTAGAGCTATATTCAATCCTGGCAGATTTCAAAGTCCATACGTATGGAGGCGCAAGTTGAGAGGCTCACTCGTCGAACGTCTCTCGAACGTCAGGTTTTGAATGTTTATTGTGCTCATCGGCGCAACAGTCGCTGGTGTGAACTTTGCCGGGTGGCTTGATCCTCTCTTGGTGAGTTCGCGTGCGCTGCACCTTTGAAGATTCATACTGATGACACGCCCGTTCCGGTGCAGGTCCGCGCACGAAAGAAGAAGCGTAAGTGAATGGTGCGACCGTCTGCGCAATACTGGAGCATTCTTTACCAAGCCTGACAAACAAGGTATATTAGACTCAACCTGTAAATATTGAGACATCTAATTTTTTGGGAGTTTGTTCAATGAAACGACGTAGTTTTCTGAAGCAGACAAGCGTGATGGCCGCGACTTTGGTGCTTCCAACTCGCAAAACGCTCGGGGCTGAAAGGCAGTCCGGGGCCCGGAGCAAAGGACGCGATAACACTTCGCGTGTCCCGAAATACAGCTTTGCCGATACGCTCGAAGAGCAGAAGGCTCAGCTCGAAACAAATCCGCTGATTCTGCGTTTCAGGGAATCACGCCAATCGATGGCCGGCGATCCTTACCGACCGATCTATCATTACGTCAATCCGGAAAACCGGCTCAACGATCCGAACGGGCTCTGTTTCTGGAAGGGGCGCTGGCACCTTTTTTACCAGGCGTATCCGCCGGAGGACCCGCGGCAGCATTGGGGACACGCCGTCAGCGACGATTTGATACACTGGCGCGACCTGCCATACGCGGTCTATCCCAATCCTGAGAGATGTTGTTTTTCCGGCTCGACACTCGTCGAAAAGAACCGGGTAATCGCGATGTACCACGGGACGACAGTCGGCAATATGGTCGCTGTATCCAGCGATCCTCTGCTGTTGAACTGGGAGAAGGTAACAGGTAAAGCCGTTATACCCATGACAAATCCGGACGGCTCGGCCCTGCCTTACCGTGTCTTCGATCCGTGCACCTGGAAAAAAGGCAACATGTATTACTCGCTTTCCGGGGGAACGCTGCCAAACGGGCCCGGCGGCAAGCGAATTCGCGCCAACTTCCTGCTCCGCTCAAAGGACCTGGCCAAATGGGAATATCTGCACCCGTTCGTCGAGAATGATCGCTACTCGCTTGTTGGGGACGATGGGGCCTGTCCCTATTTCTGGCCGATCGGCGACAAGCATATCCTGCTTCACTTTAGCCACATGAGCGGCGGAAAGTACTTACTTGGCGATTACGATACAAGGCGTGACAAGTTTGTTGTTACCGCAGGCGGCGATTTTAATTTCGGCCCGCACGCTCCCGCCGGTGTCCACGCACCGTCCGCAACGCCTGACGGCAAGGGCCGAATCATCGTGATCTTCAACATGAATCCTGGAAAGCCGACCAAAGGCTGGAACCAGATCATGACACTACCCAGACGTTTAACGCTCAATTCAAAGGATGAACTGAACGAACTTCTGATCGAGCCCGCCGGGGATATCGAATCGCTGCGTTATAATCATCGACGCATAGACGCGATGAATCTGCCGGCCAACGAGGAGGTAGTGCTCGAAAATATCCGAGGCAACGCAATGGAGCTAATTACCGAGATTGATCCGAAAGGTGCGCCTATGGTCGAAATGAACGTTCTTCGCTCACCCGACGCCCGGGAGCGCACCCGGATCATGTTCTTTGAGGATCGCGGGTACAGGCATCGCGAACATGGAAGGTCTCATCCATACAGCAGACAATACAGCAGCTTGGTTTCTATCGATTCATCCTATTCGTCGATTCTTGGGGACGTACGATCGCGGGCTCCCGAGACGGCCCCGGTTTTACTTGCAAAGAACGAAACGCTGAAACTTCGTGTATTTATCGACAGGAGCGTAGTCGAAGTATTCGTCAACGGCAGGCAATGTGTCGCGATGCGTGTCTATCCGGGGCGCAAAGACAGTGTCGGCGTCTCGCTCCGCGCCCAAGGCAAAGAGGCACAGCTCCGGTTACTCGACGCCTGGCAGATGAAGAATATCTATGAGTAAGGCCCCTCACAAAGAGGGCATACAGAAAGGAAGTGGGCCGTGTGTTTGTATCGTGAGAATGAAATCATGCTGACGAGACGTGCCTTTATCAGGGCTGCCGGACTCACCTTCACCGGGCTGGCAGTGCCCACGGGACTGGCTGCACAGAACAGAAACAGTCCCAAAAACAAACCTAATGTTCTCATCGTACTGACGGATGACCAGGGGTATGGAGATTTGTCATGTCACGGCAATCCGATACTGAAGACGCCGAACCTGGATGCACTCCACCAACAGAGCATCCGCTTCACCGATTTTCATGTGGCACCGATGTGTACGCCGACACGTGGCCAGTTGTTGACAGGACGTGATGCCATGGCTAACGGTGCTACTTTTGTGTGTATGGGTCGCTCTATGATGCTAAACGATTTACCCACCATGGCGGATGTGTTTGCCGCAAATGGTTATCGCACGGGACATTTCGGCAAATGGCATCTGGGTGACAGCTATCCTCATCGGCCGCAGGATCGTGGTTTCCAGGAGACGATTAACCACGGTGCATGGGGAATCACTTCTATTGCCGACTATTACGGTAATGACTACTGGGATGATACTTACAGGCATAACTATCAGCTCGAAGAATACAAGGGCTATTGTACGGATGTCTGGTTTGATGAGGCGATGGATTATATGAAGGTGCGCCATGCCAACAACGAGCCTTTCTTTGTATATCTGCCGACGAACTGCCCGCATTCACCCCATTGGGTCGACGACAAATACTCTGCACTCTATAAGCAACGGGGGTTGGGTGATAGAACAGCCAGGTTTTTTGGACAAATTGCCAATATTGACGAGAACATGGGGCGCATGCTTACAATGCTTGACAAAACCGGGATAGCTGAGAATACTATTCTGATTTATATGACGGATAATGGGACAGTTGCAGGTCACAAGGTGTTCAACGCCGGTATGAGGGGGCGCAAAACGGAGCTTTGGGAAGGTGGCCATCGAGTCCCTTGTTTCATACGATGGCCTGCGGGCAACCTTGGAAAACCACGTGACATTGATGTGCTCTCCCAGTGCCAGGACATGTTGCCCACTTTGGCAGACCTTTGCCATCTCAGGACGCCGGATAAAATGGTGACCGATGGGGTCTCGTTGGCCGGATTACTTCGTGGAAAGCAAAGGGCCGTGGGGGACCGTATGTTGGTTGTCCGATATGGCCCGGACGACCGGGCAAAATCTGAGTGTGCTGTTCTATGGAATAAGTGGCGTCTGATAAAAGGAGCACAACTCTATGATGTGAGTGCCGATCCTCATCAGGACAAGGACATTGCTGCACAACATCCTGACATTGCCGCAGCCATGCGAAGACATTATGAACAATGGTGGGCGAAAACAATCGGCCGGTTTGAGAAAAAGCGATACATCCACCTTGGCTCAAAGAATGCAAACCCGGTTATGCTCTACTCCTGCGACTGGAAAGGCTCGTATGCCGATAATTTTGGAAATCTGGCGGCAGGTGGTCGCATCGGTTCCTGGGATGTACTGGTCGAACGCGGCGGGCGGTACAGGATTACATTGTCTCGCTGGCACCCCGCGGCAGATATGGCCCTTGATGCTCCGCTGCAAGGCCCAATGGGCAAAGGCAAAGCTGTCCCCATAATAAAGGCACGAGTCAAGGTAGGCGATGCGGAGCTCACACGACCAACCGTCAGGGGTCAAAAGCAGATTTCGTTTACATTGCGAATCGAGGCCGGAGAAGCCCAGTTGTCCACTTGGTTCTACGACGAGCACGACAAAGAGCTGTGCAGTGCCTATTACACTCGTGTGGAAAGGCTGTGAATTCCAATTCTCTTGAATAGCCATGGTATGACTGATTCGTGTGAATTGGATGTGGGGAGGAAAAACTATGTACGTGCTAAAGCTTTTTGTGACAATGCAGCAGTGTTACCAGGCTTCGGCGGATTTCGCAGATCAGATGGTTGGACGGCTGATCGACAAGCACAAAAAGTGGTTACCAAAAAACGAAAGATGAATCCAGAGGCCGCCGGCAAATGCCGTCGCTGTGAAAAGGCTGTTTCTGCTTCTCTTCCCAGTCAAAATTTTGTCTGTTTTGTGCTACTTACCAATCGGTTTTCCCGGCGTTAAATCCTTGCCCGCCAAACCCGGATAGTCCGGCCCGTAGCGATATGCTCTAAAAATCGGGGTTCCCCGTCCCGGTCCACCGGGAGGGCCGTCCATCGGCGGCGGACCACCCGGCCCATCCATTCGTGGTCTACGCCTGTCGTTTGCTCCACGTCTCATATTGCCGCGCATCCCCGGCCGGCGCTGACGATTAGGATTGCGCATTGCCGGCCCATCCATCGGGGGCATTCCCATGCCGGGGCCTCGGCCGGAATCGGGATGGACGTATTTCCAGACTATTTTCTCATCGGGCGAGATTTCAAAAATCGTTCCTACGGCTCCGCTGCAAATCAGTGTGTTACCGTTTTCAAGCCGTTGCGCTCCGGATATATTCTGTGAGAAGAAATCCGGCTTGTTTTCGGCGGTGTATATCCAATCCGCTTCTTTCGGCCCATAGGCGGAACCTGGAACCAGGGCGTAGCGACCGCTTTTGTCGACGGGGGGAGCGATCACATCGACGGATGAATAGCGCCCGTCGGAACGGCCCTGACCGTTGTTAAATATCATGATGCTTCCCGCTCCGGGCAGACCGGGTTCGATCCAGGTCGCGTCGTGCTGAGCGAACAGTTTCTGATCGTTTGAATCACCGGCCCTGTAGACCTGAGGATTACCCCAGCGGTACAAGATGTCGCCGCCCTTGCCGCTGCGTCCTCCTGAATGTCCCGCGGCTTGATCTGTCGTGGTGCTGTGGTCGATAACGAATATTTCGCTCATCGTGTGAAGACACAGCAAGATCTGATCCAATTGGGGATTGTAGTCGATAGAGTTTGTATGATTCCAATCCTCGTTTATCCTGCCACGGCGGGGAGTATAATTCAGATCGAGCAATTCGGGATGTTTGGCGACGTCTCCGTAGTTCGCTTTGGAAGAATCGAAATCCTGAATCACATGATCCCACATATGCCATTGCCAGACGATTTCACCGCTCGTCTTTCCGGTTGGTTTCACTTCGATTATATGGTCCACCCAAAAGCCCTGATCTGCGATTGTTTCGGGATTTCGTCCCGCGGCAATCAACTCGTTTCTATCCTTAATTTCCCAGGCAATCATCAATATATTGCCATTCGGCATATATTCGATATCGTGGTGAAGAAGATGTTTGTCGCTTGAATATTCATAGTCCCAGAGAAGTTCACCGTCCCAGGTGAATTCCTGCACGTGGCCGCCGGAACCACCAGCGCGGAAGGTACTGTTTTCTCTCGGCCCCATTGATCCCGTTCGCAGCAAGTGACCGTTTTCCAGCAAGTAAACGGAATGTGCCGGCCTGTAATCGCTTTTCCAGGTGTTGATAATTCGCCCTTCATTGTCGATCAGATAGGTTGTCGTCGAATTAATAGGAGCAAACAAGGTATAGCCCTCAAAGGCCCCTTCATCGTTGATAATCACACCGGTTGGCTGCTCTTGAGATTCCCTGCTTTGCATAGTGCGAGGACCCTGTCGCATCCTGTTATCCGGGCCGATACGTTCCGGCATCTGCTGTGGGCGTCTTGGCGCTCGTCTCATCTGGATTTCCGGCCCGGTGGTTCGCGGCTCCGCCGTGCCGCCACGGACGCAGCGGACGAAGTTGTAGATTCGAATCACATCACCCTGCGGGCCGCGGCCGTGGGGGAATCTCGACGGGTCGCCCGACTTGGGATCGCTGCGCTGCGAGCCGGCACCGTGGACGTCCATCAGCATGTATTGACCCGTGCGCCTGTTCTGCATCCAGCCAAATGACCTGCCAAATGCGACATAGGCCGCCGTGCTGGCCCTCGACAGGCTGGCATGAGTCGTCCCGCTCCAGAAGCACGGATAATCCTCCCGGCCGCCTTCGGCGATAAACGAAGTCGCCTGAAAAAGCGGATCAATCGCTGCCGAATTGGTCGTGGCGGGCGAACGAGTGTAATCGACAATGCTCTGAAGCTCCTTGACATTGGGCAGCCGCCAGTCCGAATACCCCGCGTACCGAAGATTCTCGGCCCAGTCAAGTGCCTCCTGCCAGTTCAGTTTTCCATCCTTATTCCTACCTGCCTTTAGTTTGCCACTGTCTACTTTCATCCACATCAGGCCGGTAGCATCATCCGTTATCGTGCCGTCGCCGTTATCTTTGAAATCATTTTTTCCATAGCTTGTGTTGCCGCGAACGTACAGGACATGAAATGTTTTGTCCGTAGCCGTACGCGGACTTCTCATGCCGTAACCTTTAATACGGCCATCGGCAAAATTCACGCCGAACATCGTCTCATTTCCACGCATTGTGGTGCTGACGTACTTCGTACAGGTCGCAAACTGCGAATCGATAATACGCTCACCACGGTCGGGATTGCCGTACTGGAACTTGAAATATTTTGTATCGATGAAAGGCCGCTGCCCGGAGGAATACCGGCTCATCGGATCCGGATCTGTGCCGCTGAAAAGAATAAGGGAGTACAGCTCTTTGATAGTCGGCAGCCGCCAATCCTCGTAGCCGGCGATCCTGCATTTGGAGGCTCCTGCAACAGCCTGATTGAACGTCATTTTTTCGCCGGGATCGCTCTGCCACACCAGCACCGTGCTCAAGTCGGTTTCCGTACCGTCGGCGTTGTCTTTGTAAGCCGACTTATTGCCGGCGTACCGTGCATCCTGACCGAAAAAAGCGGCGCCGGCTTTGGGATATT
>DQCG01000493.1:767-7337 GCA_003533825.1 Phycisphaerales bacterium | reverse complement strand
AATCTCATATCAGGATTGGGAACACGAATTTCAACCTCACCCGTACGAGTTACCACATCCACCGCAACGCCGACTCTATAAACCACACCTTCAAACTCATCCTCCGGATATACATCCGTCTTGATCTGCACCGCCGTTTCTCCGGGTACCAATTGTCGCAGATAGCGTTCGCTAACCCCACCCAAAACTTTTAAGGTCTCTATCTGCACAATTCTTACCAGCGGTGTAGTCGGTCCAACCATATTACCTTCGTCAACGTATTTCTTGGAAACAACTCCCGTAATATGCGCTTTTATAGTTGCCTTGTCCAAAGTAACCTTGGCGCTGCTCAAAGCAGCCTCCGCCTGTTCGACATTTGCCTCGGCGACTACCAATCCGGCCTTAGCCCTATCATACGCCGTACAAGCAGCATCATATTGCTGCTCCGGTATAGCACCACCCTTATAAAGACCCTCCATCCGCTTCCTCTCACGTTCCGCATCTTTAAAAGTAACCTGGTTACTCTCCAAACTCGCCTGTGCCGTTCGAAGACCCGCCAGTCCTTGTTGAACCGCCGCCTCAAGCGTTGCATGCTCAATAACCGCAACAATATCACCGGCTTTTACTGCAATCCCCACATCTATCAACGTCCCGTCCGGCAGTCGCAATTGTTCCAACCTCCCTGGAATCTCTGGGATGATTTCCACACTTGTCAACGCCTCAAAACTACCTGTAACAGCAATGGTCTCAGCAATATTCGCCGTTCCAATAGGCTCAGCAACAACCTTAAGAGGGGTACTGTTTGTATCGCCGACCGACCCTGTGGTGGTTTTATCAATATATCGCTGATATCCAAACCAAAAGGCAATAAACACCAACACAAACGCTACCACTAAATAAATAATCTTTCTAATAATTTTCATTTTGTTTGCTCCCGTTTACTTTCTGATCACCTGACTGTCTAACCACCTGACCGCCCATTAGAGTTCCCATCGCTTCTTGCAAATCCAGCTTTGCAATTATGTGCGAGTATATAGCCTGGTAATGGTTTGCCCTTGCCGTCGTCAAAGCGGCCTGGGCGTCTATCATTTCAACCTGTGTGTTTGTACCCTCTCTGTAGCCGACTTCCGCGAGCCGCAGGCCCTCTTTGGCCCTGGTAAGATTCAGCCGCTGAGATTCGATAAATTCCGCCGTATTCTCGATGCCCAGTTGAGCTTTGGTCAGTTCGAATAAAGCGGTCTCCTCGGCGTCAATTAAATCTATCTGACCTTGCTTTAGTCGCGCTTTTTGCGCAACAATCTCTCCATCACGCAAAAAACCATCAAAAATAGGCACGCTCGCCGTAAGCCCTCCCTGCCAGGCGTGGCCCCACTCGATCTCCATCATGCTATGTGGATCGGGTTTTGCCCAGATATTGCTGTAGTAGCCGCTAACCACAGGAAAATATCGGCTCCGGGCAATCTTGAGCAATTCTTTCCGCATTTTTATATCGAACTCCCGGCCAAGCAAATCGGGCCGGTTTCGATAGGCCGCTTCAACGGCCTGCTCCATCGTTATCTTCGAGGGAACATAAAGCAGCTCATCCGAAAGGACAAAGTCGCTGTCCTGCGAAACGCCCATTATTTTGATTAGACTGGCTTTTGCAACATTTATAGCATTCTTATTTTGTATAAACTCGGCCTGGAAATTGGAAAGTTCCACTTCCGCTCGCAGAACGTCAAAATCAGCAGCAACGCCGCCCCGCTGCCGCTGTTTGACACTATCGAGATGGGCCTGGGCCGAGCGAACGGCATCAGTGCTTATCTCCACCAGGCGCTGACTTAGCAAAACATCGTAATAAGCGTGCTCGGCGGCATAAACAACTTCCTGAACCGCCGCTCGAACCGTCTCATCGGTAAGCAGTGACATCAGTTTCGCCGCGTTTATTCTGGCCGGTATCGACCCGCCGGCAAAAATCGGCTGGGTGACCATTAAACCCGCCGAATAATTGTCCACATCGCCAAACTGTATTTTACCTTTTTCCCCGGTAATCGGGTTGTCAATATCGAAAGACGTCACCTCATCAAGCCGTCTATACTCGCCCGTAAGATTAACATTCGGCAAAATCGCCGAATATGATTTCAAACGCTCTCCGCGGGCGATCTCCCTCTCTTGCACAATACGCTGCAGAACCTTATTATTGACCAATACCAGTTTTGTGCAGTCTGCTATATTGAGCTTGCCGCTGATAACCGGCTGGGACCGCTCCTGCCGCTCTTTGCGACTTTTCCATTGCCGAAAAGCAGCCTCCCTCGACAATCCTACATCTTCATAATATTTCTCACTACTGACACATCCGGCCAATTGTAAAGTAACCAGAGCTCCGATTAACATCACAATACATTTCTTAAACACAAGTTTCATAGCTTCATCCTTTTAAAAAGCATTGTAGGGTGGGCTTTAGCCCACCGATTCAATCATGGTGGGGCAAGCCCCAGCCTATGCATCTTCGATGCTCGTTTACTATTTGCCTGTATAGGCACGAATCCCGGCGGCGGAAAACTTGACAATATGCTCAATAATCTCATTGGAATCGAATATCGGCAAGCTCAAATCATCACCACTGTGTTCAAACATTGTTTTTATGTGGACCAAATGTACGAGCTGCCCGATAACAGAAAATACGATCGGCAGAACCTTTGACTCGTCCAGATCGGGGCATGTTTTCATCAGCGCCCTGTGCATAGCGGATATCGTAGGCGTCATGACCTCATTGACGAACATATCGGTGGGCAAGTGACTGTCAATATATTCCCTGGCCATAAGCTTACTAAGCCGGGATGTTTTGCTTGTATCTACCATCGAGCCGACAAACGTATCTGCGAAAGACCTGAGCAGGTCTTCAAGGTTATGCCGGCCTTCGGCCCGGGACATTACCTTGTTGATGCTCGCAATACGTGAATCGCGCATCGGAATAAGGTGGCGATGCCAAACCTCTTCGTACAGTCCCTCCTTACTGCCGAAATAGTAGTTGACCGATGCAATGTTGCAGCCCGCAGAGGCAGCGATGTCGCGAATACTCGTTCCCTTGAAACCACGCTCACAAAAAAGCCCTTCCGCCGTGTCAAGCAATCTGCCCTTAACACTCTTATCAGAACCGGCGTTACTTTTACTATCATCTAATGCCACTTTATTAGACTCCTAAACGATTGTTTAATACGTTAGTTTAAAACAATCGTTTGAATATATCAAACTTTTTCTGTGAATTTGTAGAAAAATAATTAAAATTTCCATTTTTCAAGCAAATTGAGTGCTTTTGGCTAATGGGCAGCTTTCTCCGGAATCCGGATTAAAAAAAATTAGAATCGTTGCTACACGGGGCACGAAGAATGACGGACGAGGGATGAGGAGGATGGATACTTCTGCCCTCAGCACTCTGTCCTCTTCTCTTCGTAGATGGTAAGAATAATCTAATCCGGATATTATACTTGACATTTTAGAGGTTATTCTGATATATATAAGATTATACAAGTCGGTATTTAGAGCTTTGTAGTAGTTGGAGTTATGGGTCAACTGGGCAGGATAGGGAAATTGTAACACAGATTAAAATAGCATTTTTCCCACTTCAAAAGGCTTTTGCACCTAAATCAAGGTAGTGGAAAAATTGAGTTTCCAGTTGATCGACCATTCCAACAAACCGATGAAAGGGGATGGTGCCAAACAGTAAAAAACTGTTCTAAGCAGATAAAGTTGGAATTTGTAGAAACTAATTATACTTATCGGTCGTTTTATTTAACTCTTTTGAAGGAGGTTTATTATGTTCAGAAAACTGATTTATCTGGTCGCTTTTGTTTTGATGCTGGCTACGGGCAGCACGGTTCAAGCCGATCTTGCAGGATGGGAGACGGCGATAAGCGATACCAATCCGCTTCACTGGTACAAGTTTGATGAGACTTCAACGGACTGTATCGATTCAGGCAGTGGAGGTTTAAATGGAACATACGATGGTGTCTCGTTAGGTCAGGAAGGACGCTTCGGTGCGGGAACGGCTGTGGGATTCGAGAGGACCGGTGCAAACCGTGCCAATTTCACCGGCGCAACGGACTTGCCCGGCCCGTGGACGGTAGAATACGTTGTTAAAACGACGAAGGAACCGGCCGCCAATGACTCACAGGCCCTGCACGACGGCGATTCGACGTCCATTCGCCTTGCCGGCTGGACGGCCTTGGGCGAGGCCGGCTTCACACTATATGGAGTCGCCGATTATCGGTTTACACCCGAAGCAGGACTCACTCTGAATGACCTGATAATACAACCCGATGTATGGGTGCACATGGTGTTCCGCAATAACGGCAGCGGTACACAGTTATTTTTCGACGGAGAACTCGTGGCAACCAGTCCGGATATGATTGATCTGCCACGCCTTAGAATCGGCGGCCGTGGCGCCGGCCCTGCCGACCACCTGCAGGGAGTTCTGGATGAAGCGATCGTGTATGACCGGGCACTGTCAGATGCCGAAATTGCCGCTCATGCAACTACCACTTTCCCCGTGATCGCTACTAATCCCGTGCCGGAAGACGGTGTTTTATATGAGGATACGTGGGTGAGCTTAGGCTGGACGGCGGGATCCACAGCGGCCTCGCACGATGTGTACTTAAGCGATAATTTCAATGATGTGAACGACGGGACCGGCGATTCCTTCCGCGGAAACGAGGCAGCTATTTACTCTGTGGCCGGATTTCCCGGATTCCCTTATCCGGACGGTCTTGTTCCCGGTACGACTTACTACTGGCGAATCGACGAAGTCGAGGCCGACGGTACGACAAAACACAAGGGCAATATCTGGAGCTTCTCAATTCCGGCCAAGATCGCCTATGATCCCAGCCCGGCCGATGAGGTAGAGTACATCGCCCTGGATGTAACCCTGAGTTGGACCGCTGGTTTTGGCTCGAAAATGCACATCGCGTACTTTGGCGATAACTTCGATGACGTTAATAATGCAACAGGAGGTCTGCCTCAGACGCTAACAACCTATACACCCGAATCTCTTGAAAAAGACAAGACCTACTATTGGCGCGTCGATGAGTTCGACGGCGCCGCCACTTTGAAGGGCGACGTCTGGAGCTTTAGCACGGTACCCGATATTCCCATAAATGATCCCACTCTCGTGGGCTGGTGGAGCTTCGATGAAGGCTCGGGTAACGTTGCTGTCGATTGGTCCGGCCACGACAATCACGGCAACTTTGATGGCCAGCCGCAGTGGGTAGCCGGACAGGTCGGCGGTGCGCTGGAACTGGACGGTGATAGCTGGGTGGATTGTGGTAATCCTGCTACTCTACAGATTATTGGGCCGATTACTATCGCCTGCTGGGTCAATCCAGCCGCACTTGGCGGAGACCAGGGCTTCGTCGCACTAAACGGATCGTATGCGTTCAAGGTCAGCGACTACCAGGACAGTCCCGACCACCTTCGCTTCACAACGCCGGGCGTTTTGGATCACGATGGCTATAACGCAATTCTGAATAACAACGAATGGCAGCATGTCGCCGTGACTTTCGAACCTGACCAGGTCGGTGGTACGACGTTCTACATCAACGGAGTTGAGACGGACCGGCTGGACAGCTCATCATTGAGCGGCGGGTCAGGACCTTTCCTCATCGGTAACAATCAGTGGGACAATCAAAGGTTCGTCGGCCTTATCGACGATGTGCGCGTTTATAACAGGATATTGACCGCCGAAGAGATTACACAGGCTATGCGCGGCGATCCTCTGGTCGCCTGGGATCCGAGTCCGACCAATGGCTCGACGCCGGACCTCGATATGGCTTTGCCTCTTAGCTGGTCGCCGGGAGATAACGCCTCGCAGCACGATGTGTATTTCGGCACCGATATGGATGCCGTTGCCGACGCCGATACTTCCACGGCCGACATCTATCGAGGCCGTCAAAGCGGCACGAGTTACACCCCCGCAGAAGGCGTCGAGTGGGGCGGCGGGCCCTACTACTGGCGAATCGATGAGTACAACACCGACGGAACTATCAGCAAAGGCAGAGTCTGGAGATTTACGGTAGCCGACTATATCCTCGTCGAGGACTTCGAGAGTTACGATGCCGGCGACAACCAGATCTGGTACTCCTGGCATGATGGGCTTGGCTACGGCGCTTTCGGTACTGCGGATTTCTATGCCGGCAACGGCACAGGTGCCGCCGTAGGTGACGAAACCACCTCTTCGTATACCGAAGAAGTTATCGTCAACAGCGGCCGCCAGTCCATGCCGGTTGCCTACGACAACAACAAGCAGGGCTATTCGAAGTATTCGGAAGTAGAGATGCAGTTGACGGCGCCGCGCAACTGGACACAGCAGGATGTCACGGAATTGTCGCTCTGGTTCAGGGGCTTCCCGGGATCGACCGGCAGCTTCGTAGAGAGCCCGGCGGGCACCTATACGATGACCGGCTCCGGCACCGACATCTGGGACGTCAGCGGCATCGGAACGGGCTACCACGACGAGTTCCACTTCGCATACAAGATGCTCACCGGCGCCGGCTCGATTGTCGCGCAAGTCCAGAGCGTGGAGAACACCAACGCTTGGGCCAAGGCCGGCGTGATGAT
>DQCG01000493.1:0-607 GCA_003533825.1 Phycisphaerales bacterium | reverse complement strand
GACCTGGCCGGCAACTTTACAGCTTACCATTCAACGAACGGGACTAACTGGCAGATGCAGAGCACGCCGGACAACATCTCGATGGGCTCGAACGTCTATATCGGACTGGCGTTGACAAGTCATAACGCCGCTCTGACCTGCGAGGCCGTATTCTCCAATGTCACCATTACCGGATCGGTCGGTCCGCAGTGGGCGAACCAGGATGTCGGCATATCCAGCAACGCCGCCGAACCGCTTTATGTGGCTCTCTCTAATGCCAACGGGACCTCTGCGGTGGTGGTTCACGATGATCCGGCCGCGTCGAACACCGACACATGGACCGAGTGGATTATCCCACTGCAGGCTTTTGTCAACCAGGGCGTTGTTCTGACCGACGTGGACACAATCGCAATCGGTCTCGGCACAAGAGGCAATATGACGGTACCGGGCGGTTCGGGCAAGATGTTCTTCGACGATATCCGGCTGTACCGGACCAGGGAGGCCGCAGAATAGTAAAAGCCGCTTTTATGGCAATAACATAAGGATTTGCATAAGTCAGGGGCCTGTACCGAACAATTCGGTACGGGCCCTGTTTAATAGGCATCATCCATATATAAAATAGAACCTC
>DQCG01000400.1 GCA_003533825.1 Phycisphaerales bacterium | reverse complement strand
CCGGCGATGAATTCCCGGCAGTCTTTCAAATACTTCACGAACATTATCATTCTCCCAGGAGAATCGATTTTTTTGAAAAAATGTCCCGGCAACACATGCGGTAAAAAGACTGGCCAACGTTGCCGCCTTCAGAATATTCCATCTTCAAACCATACACTACTTATAATCTGTTCATCTGTCAAATCAGAAGCAGCCCTCGCTACCGTTAACACAACCTGCTGGGATTTGATTTGCCTGCCAGCTCCTTATGGCTATAATGGGAATCTGATGAAGGATTCAGGACGGGGAGCTGTCCGGCCTGTGTATAAACATTTACATTGAAAATAGTCGTCAAATCGCTTTGAACATTTGATATTTGGAGGTAACTTTCATGAAAAGTTCCAAAAATAATATGAACAGGCGCCGGTTCATGCAGGTTGCTGCCGGCTCAGCCGCAGTAATAGCACTACCCCAAATCCCCCTGAATGCCGCCGGGACGGCAGGCCCGCAGTGCCCGAATATCCTCTGGATAAGCACAGAAGATATCAGCCCCGATCTGGGCTGTTACGGCGACAGCTACGCTGTAACGCCCAATATCGACAAGCTCGCTGCCCGTGGCGTTCGTTACACAAACGTGTACTCGCACTCCGGGGTTTGTGCCCCGACGCGATCCGGTATCATTACCGGCATGTACCCGACCACCAACGGAACCAACCAAATGCGCTGCAAGGGTGTGCCGCCAGCCTATGTAAAATGCTTCAGCGAATACATCAGGGCGGAAGGTTACTACTGCACGAACAATTCCAAGACCGATTACCAGTTTGATCCGCCGCCAAGCGCCTGGGACGAAAGCAGCCGTAAGGCACACTGGCGCAATCGCGGCAAAGATCAGCCGTTCTTCGCTATCTTCAATTTCACAGTCTCGCATGAAAGCCAGATTCGCAACAGGAGTAAAGCAATGCTCAAGCGCCTGGAAGGCTTAAAGCCGCATGAAAGGCACGACCCGGATAAGGCGGTGCTGCCACCATACTATCCCGATACGCCGGCGGTTCGGCGGGACTGGGCGCAGTATTACGATATTATCACGCTGACCGATAAGCTTGTCGCCGGCGTCCTCAAGCAGCTCGAAGACGATGGCCTGGCTGATGATACAATCGTATGGTTCTGGGGCGATCACGGGCGAGGCCTGCCGCGGGGCAAGCGATGGATTTATGATTCGGGTCTGAAGGTTCCGCTGATTATTCACGTACCGGAGAAATGGCGCAAACTCGCAATGCCGGGCAATCCCAATGCGGTCAAACCGGGTACCGTCAATGACGAGTTGGTTGCATTCATAGATTTCGCCCCGACGATGCTTTCGTTAACCGGTATCAAAATCCCAAACCATATACAGGGCCAAGCATTTCTTGGCAGCCAGAAGGCCGAGCCTCGCGAATATATTTTCGCCGCCCGCGACCGGATGGACGAAGCGTACGACCTGATTCGTGCTGTGCGCGACAAGCGCTATAAATATATTCGCAACTACATGTCGCACCTGAGTCGGGGCCAGGACATCAATTACATGAACCAGATGCCAACGATGCAGGAGATGCGGCGGCTAAACGCCGAGGGCAAGCTCGAAGGCCCGCAGAAGCAGTATTTCGAAGAAACCAAACCAGTCGAGGAGCTTTACGACACGGAAACCGACCCGCACGAGGTCAAAAACCTGGCGGGCGATCCGAAGTACAAGGATGTGCTCCGGCGGATGCGAGTAATCCACGCCAAATGGGTCAGGGAGACCGGCGATATCGGGCTGATTCCGGAGCCTGAATTCGACGAAATGAAACGCCCCGGCGGCGAGTATCAAAAGACGGCCGAGCCGGTTTTTTGGGCACCCAAGTGGCAGCCCGGTGAATCTACGCGTCGCGTAACAATCGCCTGCCCTACAGCCGGGGGTTCAATCGTTTACAAAATCAGCGGCGCCGGCCGAACCAGTTCAGCCTGGAGGCTATATACAAAATCCGTATGGCTAACGAAGGGCAAAGTCCTGCACGCCAAAGCCTGCCGCATAGGCTTCAAAGACAGCGGTGAGGTCAGGTTCAGATTCGATGACAAGGTCTCAGGGCCGAAACCACCTGAAACACCGGCCAGGGACGAGCAGCACTGGCGGAATAAACTTGCCCGAACAGACCTTCTTCAACGCCTGCGCAAGATAAAGGAACTGGACGGCTCCGGCGATAACGGGCCATACGTTAAAGCTCTCAAAGATAAGTACGCCTCCGTTCGATATTGGGCCGTTGTCGGCCTGCACAATAACCTCAAAGGCAGACACATAGAGCGGGCAAAGCCATTCCTCAGAGAGGCCCTGAATGACCCTGCGGCGGTCGTTCGCATCGCCGCGGCCCACGCACTCTGCGACTGGGGCGCCGAAAAAGAGGCCCTGCCCGTATTAGCCGAAGCGCTGAACAACAAAACAGACAAAGCAAGACTGCACGCGATAATCGCCCTGAACAAAATCGGCGAAAAGGCCCGCACGCTCCTGCCGCAGATAAAGGCCACCATGAAGGACAAAGACAATTACGTAAAGCGAGTCGCACAAACAACACTGGAACGCCTGGAAAAGAACTGATTCGATACTCGATTCCTGATGCTCGTATCTCGTGAAAAAATGGGTGGCAGCCTCAAGCGAAGCTTGGGGATGGACTGTTACACAGATTCAGTTTGATTGGATCTGAGATATGACCGCGGACAAAATATTTGTAGGCCGAAAGGCCGAATTAGAGCAATTCAAAAAGGTCCTTGAGGACACACGGGGCCAGGCTGTTCTCATTGTAGGCCATCGGGGCATGGGAAAGACATGGCTTATCAATAAGATGGCAGAGCTTGCGGAGAATCACCCTAACTTCAAGTGCGGTTGTGTGCGGTACGAGGTGACGCCGACAGATAGCGTTGATTCTACTATGGCACTTATGATGGATAATGCGTTTGAAGCTGCCCAAATTGAAGACGGCTCATTTAGTGGCACTGCTCGTCGATTGGAGCAATGGCGAAGCATATTAAACGTAATAAACTTAGGCGATTTGGCAATGAGCCTGCGTCGGGACCCTGCAAAGAATACACGCGACCAATTCCTTGAAAGACTGCGATTTATTTCGAAACAGATGCCGGAGAACGGACGAGCGATATTTATAATCGATCCTGAGAAATATATGCAGAAAGACAGCGATCAATCTTGGGCGATTGTGGTTAATGGACTACCTGACAAGATAAAGTTGGTCTTTGCTCAAAGGACGGAGGATATGCTGGTCGAGAGCGCAACATTTGCGACCCTGGATAACATATCACGTATCCCTGAGAAAAGATTAGATGTCCTTGAAGAACAAGCAGTTGACGTGTTGCTGAACCAGCGTGTCACAGATATGGATTATACTGTGACTGAGGTTCGAAAGATTCTGAGTAAATATAATGGGCATCCGTATGCTCTTCAAGGCGCCCTGGATTTGTTGAAAGCAGGCACAAAGTTAGAGGAGTTGCCACAAGATCCTACCGGTATCGCTGCTGCACAATGGAAAAAATTGTGCAAGAAAGGCAGGGATGCGATTCGTCTGTTCAAAGCGTATGCTATATTGGAAGTAGGCGTCCCGGGTGAAGTTGTAACCGCTGTGAGTGAACTGGACACCGACACATTACAGAGTGTACTTGCAGACAATTTTCTTAGTGGATTATTGCGCGAGGAAGGATACGGTAAGCGGATTTACCATGCCATATTGGCGGATCATATACTTGAGCAGATCGACGAAGCCAAGAAAAATAAGTATCACAGAATGGCGGTGGAGGTCTATCAACAAAAGTTAATGGAAGCCAAGAATAACCAGACTATGCCCGACGCACTTGCGGCGACAAGATTACCGGAACATGTTTATTTGGCTCAAGGAAAACAGGCATTTGTGAATGCAATGCTAAATGAGTGTCGTAAACCGTTGACGATGCTTGGTCTGCTGGATGCAGCAATTGCTTTGTCAGAGCGAGCGTCCCGGTTTGTCAAGGAGGCGTCGACAGAGCAAGCAAGAATCCTTAGTAGTCTGGGTGTATTCTACAAAATGCGCGGGCACTTGGAGAAGGCCAAGCAGATGCATTTGAAATCGCTGGACATCAACAGAACACTCGGGCGCAAGGATGGGATGGCGAGAAACTATGGTGGCTTGGGGTTAGTCTACAAATGGCGTGGAGAATTGGACAAAGCTGAAGAAATGTTTCGCGAGGGATTAAAGATAGACGAGGAACTGGGGCAGCAGGAGGGGATGGCTTCAAAGTACGGCAATTTGGGCATAGTCTATCGAACGCGAGGTGATTTAGCTGAGGCCGAGCGGATGTTCGAGAAGTCCCTCGATATTAGTGAAGTGCAAGGAATGACCGACTTGAATGCAAATCAGTACGGGAATTTGGGCAATGTCTATCTAGACCGTTGCGAATTGGACAAGGCCGAACAAATGCATAAGAAGTCGCTGGAGATTAACCAGAGACTCGGACGGTTAGAAGGCATAGCAAATCAGTACGGAAATTTGGGATTGGTTTATAGAAAGCGAGGGGATATTGAAAAGGCCAGAGAGTACTGGGGAAAAGCATTGGAGTTGTATAAGAGAATATGGATGCCACATATGGTACAAGAGGTGCAGGGGTGGATTGATGAACTGAAAGACAAGTAAAAAGGAATAAGGGGGAAAAGGCAAAAGTAAAAAGGGATCGAAGATGGAAAAACTTATATTATTTAATGCAGCGTTGATTATTTGTTTTGCGAGTCTTGTATTTAAGGCTGATGCGCAGGAATTGGTGTCGAATCCTGCGTTTGAGGTGGGGCAGAGGGCGACGGTGCCTACGGGGTGGTCGGTGTGGGGGCCGGAGTGGGAGCAGGCGGCTTGCAGGGTAAGGGCGAGTACCGGCGGTGGGTTTGTTGTTGATGGTGCCGATCCTTACGCAGTGGGGGGAGTGGTTCAGGATATTAAAGGCATCAAAGGGGGGCAGGCGTACGCGGTCAATGCGGTCTGTATGTTACGAGATATTCAAGCACCTTATCATTCATTGCTGGTTCGTGTAAGCTGGATGCGCGGCGGCAAACTGCTTCACCCGGCGGGGATGCTTGTACGCGGGCCGGTTATCGAGAATGGTATTGCGAAGTTCGACGATGTGCTCGTCGCGCCGGAGGATGCCGATAGCGCCCGTTTGTCGCTGGAGGTCAAATGGCCACGGGGCGGGTCGGTGCTGTGGAAAAGCGTTAGTATGCAGCCGGCGACGGCGCCCGGACCAAGGAAGGTCAAGGTCGGCACGGTTTTTCTGCGGCCGAGAAACAGCACGCTTCAAAAGAATCTGAAGCTCTGGTGCGAGCAAATCGATGTGGCGGGCAAGCTTGGGCTCGATATTGTGTGCTTAGGCGAAGCAATTCTGGCGGTCGGCACATCAGCGACCTTAAAAGATCGTGCCCAGCCGATTCATGGGCCGGTTAGTGATGTATTGGCTAAAGCCGCTAAGCGGAATAATATCTGGGTAGTGGCGGGTCTTACCGAACTGGACGGCGACATTGTTTATAATACCGCCGTGCTGCTTGACCGCCGTGGAGAGATTGTGGGCAAGTACCGCAAGGTCCATCTGCCGCGTGAGGAATGGAGAAAGGGCATTAGGCCCGGCGATGAGTATCCTGTTTTCGAGACAGATTTCGGCAAAGTCGCAATCCAGATATGTTACGACTGGTTCTTTCCCGAGGCGGCGGAAATCTTCGCCCTTAATGGTGCGGAGATTATCTTCGCCCCGACCTGGGGCAATACCCTGCCCGACGAGGAGGGCCGGGTCGACGGCGAATCGACATTTCGCGTGCGGGCGCGCGATAACGGCGTCTACATGGTCCCATCCGT
The DNA here is from genome assembly GCA_003533825.1 of Phycisphaerales bacterium. Classification (GTDB taxonomy): domain Bacteria; phylum Planctomycetota; class Phycisphaerae; order Sedimentisphaerales; family Anaerobacaceae; genus JAFGPJ01. The sequence continues at coordinate 326 of DQCG01000400.1, read as the reverse complement.
GTACAGCGGCAACAGCCTGGTTATTGACCCGATGGGCAGGATTCTGGCATCGAACAAGGGCAAAGACGGTGTATTCTGGGCGGAGATCCACTTAAACAAGCGCGAACCTCTCCGCTGGGTCGGTCACTGGCGTTCCATCGGCCCGCGTCACCGCATGCCGCAGACCTATCAGACTTTGACCAAAGTCTCTCAGTAGAACAGAACTCCTCGCAGGGCGTAGCAATAAACAGGTTGTCTTGCCGGACCGGGTATGATATTTTGTCTACTATTATAGTTTTGCTTTACTCAGACTGGCCGATTCTCGCTGTCATCCCTGCGAAAGCAGG
>DQCG01000640.1:5184-6207 GCA_003533825.1 Phycisphaerales bacterium | reverse complement strand
ACGACGGCCAGCAGGTTGAGCTTGAGTATAAATGGATACTGGACAAGTGCGCCATGAGCGTAAATCTCAAGATGGGCGATTTCAAGTATCACGGCATGATTATGGGTATGCCGTCACGTGAAGAGATTGTCCAGATCGGCGCCGACAACATGGGCGGCACATGGAATGGCACCTGGACAGAGGACTATGAAGGCGCGGTCAACAGGAATAAGCGCCTTGATACGTATGGTACGACCGAAACGATGGATATGGTTTTCATCAAGGTCGATAACAACAGCTTTAAGGTCAAGCAGTACTCCGTCGAACAGAGCGGTTACCGTGCCTCGCAGGCCGGCGGCGAGATGACGTTCAAACGACAGAAAGCAGACACATCGCAGAAAACCGTGAAGGGCGCTGAGCTTGATGGAACCTGGGTAGGGACTGCGGACGGCGATTATGGTGGGCAGTGGACTTTCGTTATCTCGAAGGGAAAAGTTGAAATTAAAGGTCCGGATTCCATCTTCTATTCGGGCACAATGAAGCTGAATAACAAGACGAATCCGAAACAGGCCGATTTTAAGATTAATAATTGTTCTCAGCCGGAGTACGTTGGTGCAACTTCGCTCGGTATTTATAAGCTCGAAGGAAAAAAGCTTACCCTGGTCGCAAGTGAGCCTGGCTCGATGTACCGACCCGCTTACTTCGAATCAGGTGGCGGGGCAATGATTTTTCCATTAACCCGACGATAAGACTATTGTACATATCGCACGCCGGGCCGGAGTAATCGCCCGGCGTGTGTTTATCTGCTCGAATCGGCGGGTTCGGACTGTCATCCTCCGCAGTACACCTTACAGTGCTGCGAAAGCAGGGATCCGGAAAGCAGCGGAGTTAGTGGATTCCCGCTTTCGCGGGGTTAGTGTTTAGCAAAGGAATAACCATCCCCATCCCGATATACGACAATCGGGATGAGGCTGCCACTCGCTGGAATTGAAGGAAAACGGGTGGCAGCCTCAAGCTTGAATCCACGCATAGCGGGGTTCAAGC
>DQCG01000640.1:1623-5146 GCA_003533825.1 Phycisphaerales bacterium | reverse complement strand
TTCACTGACATACCAGGCCTCGCCCTCATCGGTGAAATAGATATCCTCGTTGTCGCTCACGGATATTCGTTGTGGGCCTTGCGAGCCTCCGGACTTGGCATAGTTGCCGCCGCCAACGGCGGTCATCTCGCCCCTGTTATCGATCTGCACCTGCATCTTGGTGGTTGAGCCGTCGGTCTCTTTGCTTACATACCAGGCCTCGCCCTTTTCGGTAATATAGATATTCTCGTTGTCGCCCAGGGATATTTTTTCCAGGCCTTTCGAGCCTTTGGACTTGGCGTAGTCACCCTTGAACGATTTGGTCTTGAAGGCAGCCTTCTTTTGCTTGACCGAATCTGTACGCTCTTCGGAGTTATTGTCGGTGGGTATTTCCTCAACCCAATCCGATGCGTCGGCGTACTGTAAATCCTGTTCGTCATCGACTGTGTATGGATCGTCCTGGTAATAATCCGGCTCGGCGTCTGTATTGAAGGGCTGCTTAGGTTGGTGTTGACCTTCTGCGTCCGAAGGGCGAGCAGAAGGAATAGATTTTGCAATGTTGGCCCGGTAGGCGCCGAAGCGAACCTGGCGGATGCCGAAGGACAGTGCGGTGACTAAGGTCAGGATGAACACCGCGATCAACAGTTGTTTGGTAATTGGTTTGATGTTTTGCTCCATCCGGCATTTACCACATAACATTTAATATCATCGCTCAGCTACACCGCCGGGCCTGTCTTCTAATAGGATATCAAATCTGCCTCGAAAAATCAAGATTCCCAACTTCATTCTGAAAATATCTTCACTATTCACTTTATGCAGCATCATCCTGAAAACTCAAGTCTCTCTGCCGGGTTTTTCAGTTGAACAATCGAAATGTCACTAACCGGCTGCTGAAGGTATGGTTTTTCGATGCCCTGCTAAGTTTTGGCGTGCTTTTTGCCTTGTGTTCGTCTAATGAATTCCATCTTACCTGTCGCCGGCACTCTCGACGTAAAATCGTCTAAATACTCTCTAAGCTGCTTTTGAACTTTGGCGTACTCCGGATCGTCAATCAGGTTCTTCAGCTCCAACGGGTCTTTTTCGCGGTCGAAAAGCTGGTCGCTAAACCGCTGCTGGTTGTCGCGCCTTTTGTATTTGTCGATGGGTCCGGGGTCGATCCAGACACCCAGCTTGCAGCGTTCGGTAATCACCGTCGTCTGGCTCCAGTTTTCCGAGATGGCGTACTTGCGGTAAGTGGGTTTGTTTTCGGTCAGCGACAGAATCAGCGATTTTCCGGGAAGTTCGGGAGCATCCTTCGGGCACTTCAAATCCAATAAGTCCATCAGGGTCGGACGGAGATCGACCAATTCGACCAGGCTTTTGTTGACGGCGCCCTCGAGAAAACGCTTCTGCCAGGCTACGATCAGGGGGACGCGCAGCGTATCTTCGTTAAAAGTGTATTCTTCGCAAACAGATCACATTGACCGAGTCCAACCGCCGCTGCCGTCGAAGCAATACCTCCAACAAATGATCGTCTTGTTAATTTCTTATTTCCGATCATGTTTGCTTTATCTCCGGCCATAGTTGTACCTGATATTTCTTATTTACCAGCTTATGTTCACATGCCAGGGACCTTTATTCACCCCGGCGAGGGTGAGTGTTGCCATCAGGCGGGTGGGGCCTTTGTCTATGGGCATGTCTGTGAACACAGCCGAGGTCTCACCTTTGTCGATCTTCTGGGCTGCTTTGCGACCTGAGACTTCGAGCAGCAGTTCGCCGTCGGTGTTTGCAGCAGAGAAATCGATCTTGATATCGTAATTGCAGGCCCTGGCGGCGTAGAGTTCCCAGTAACCGTTGGAATCGGCCGCCCAGGGGCGACCTTTGGCGTGTCGCCAGTCCTGCCGCGTGAGGACAACCGGATTTTCATGGGCCGTGCCGATATGAATGCGGGGCGGCGCGTAGTTGTCGTCTCTGGTGCCGCTGACGTCGGCGAACCATGCCTCGTATTGTTTTCGCATCGTCTTGACGATATCGGGTCGCCGGGCGGCCAGGTCGTTCTGTTCGAGCGGATCGGCTGCCATGTCGTAGAGTTCGAATTTCAGTTCTCCGTCGAGGTTTTCACGCCCGAATCCGCTGCCGTGAAGCAGTTTCCACCGCTGGTTTCTTGCAGCGAAGTGGTGGTAAAGAACCGGTGCGTCGCCGCGGTGCGACTGGATGTAAATTGTGCGGTCGCGCCATGCGATTTTTTTGCCCTGGAGCAGGGGCAGGATGCTTCTTCCGTCGAGTTTGAGGCCCTTCGGCTTCGGCACGCCGCAGGCTTCGAGGATTGTGGGAAGCATATCGATGTGGGCGGCGATTCGGTCGGAAGATGTGCCTTCTCTAACGACAGCTGGCCACTGGAAGAAGAACGGTGAACGGATGCCACCCTCGTGTACGTGGCTTTTCATGCCTTTGAAGCCGGCGACGTATCGCCGGCCGTTGGGGCCGTTGTCGACCATGAATATAACGATAGTGTTCTCTGTAATGCCGAGTTGGTCGAGTTTGGCGAAGAGCTTGCCCATGTTGTCGTCGATGTTGGTGATCATTGCGAATATTCGGGCCCGCTTGTCGGGATCGTCGTCATCGGGAAGCTTGTGGCCCGTCTCCTGCGGGAAGTTCCGGTTGCTCAGGTCCATCGCTTTGTATTTTTCGTAGAGGTCTTCGGGGACATCGCCGAACGGGCCGTGTGGCGCGTTTGTGGGGATGTAGGCAAAGAAACTCTTCGATTGAGCTGAGCATTGCGACATCCAGCTCATTGCCCTGCCGAAGTACACATCGGTGCAGTAGCCCTCGAATTGCTTCGGTTGGCCGTTGTCCATGAGGATCGGGTCGGTGTATTTGCCTTCTCCGCCGGGCGGATCGGCGGGCTGACCTATACCGCCGCCGCGGTGTACGACGGATTCGGTGAAGCCCTGATCCATCGGGCGCATGGGGTAATTGTCGCCGAGGTGCCATTTGCCGAAGATGCCGGTTTCGTATCCTGCATCACGGAGGATTTCGGCGATGGTGGTCTCCTGGGGCTCCATCATCGCCCTGCCGATCCAGGTATCGACCACGCGCGTGCGGTAGTTGTATCGGCCGGTCATAAGGCACGCGCGGGTGGGAGCACATACGGGAGATACGTAGAAATTCTCCATCGAGCCGCTGCGGCGGGACATGGCGTCGATATTGGGGGTTCGGATGAGGTTGTTGCCCGTGGCGCCGAGATCGCCGTAGCCCTGGTCGTCGGTCATCACGAGGATTACGTTGGGTCTTTTCCCTGCCCCGCGGGTGCCGGCCAACTGTGAACCGCATCCCGCCAGAGTCAATGATCCTGCACATAAACCTTTTAGAAAACCACGTCGTGACAGAATACCTGAATTCATAGACGCTCCTTTGATCCTGAGTCGTAATCAAGCGTTTGGAACATCAATCCAACATTTGCCATATAAACGCTTAACCGGGATTTCCCACATAACATTTTATATCCTTGCTCAGCTACGCCGCTGGGCCTCTTATCTAAATAGAATATCAAATATGCCTCGAA
>DQCG01000640.1:0-1537 GCA_003533825.1 Phycisphaerales bacterium | reverse complement strand
TCGTCGGGGAAGCAGCAGCCGGGCAGTTGCTTCATACCCAAATGATAGCTTAAACACTCACAGCACACACCCTTCTTGTCACAACCCGGATACGTGCAGTTGCAATTCTTGAGATTTTGTCCTTTGTTGCATTCCATATTCAGATCGATCCTTATTGTAAAACAGATTCTAATTCTTCGTTGCCAGTTTATACAGGCAGACGCTCAGCGGCGGTACATTAAATTTGCCGGAAACGCCTGTTACCGGCTTTTCTTCGATTGCCACTTTGGATTCTTCGCCGGGCTCGTTGTAAGCCATCGGGTCCGAGTGCGCAATCAGCCAGAGCCTGCCGGAGCCGGTCAGTTGAGCGCCCTTCAAGTCCATCGCCAGCTCGTGCCGCTGTTTCGTGGGATTCACGATGCCGATGGTTAAAGCATTACGCTCGTTAGTCCAGGCAGCCGCGACGTCGAGCGGCTCCACGTCGCCGGCAACAGCGGCCGGAACGGTGCCGAAATTGTTGCCGTACATTTTCAAAACCAGGCCGGTCGTCTCGAAGGCGGCGGCGGTTTTGCTGGTCTTGATGCAGCCGATGACGTTGACCGTCTGGGCGTAGTTCGCCAGGAAAATGATGTCCGAATTCCGGAAGTATTCGTGCAAGCCTTTGGCGATTCCAATACCGTCTTTGTGGAAATATCGCGTCCCCAGCTCACCGAACTCGTGTCGGCCGTACCAGTAGTTCCACTCGGTCATGGCGATTTTAATGTCCCTGCCTTCCAGCTCATCCAGCTTTTTACGAAGCTGCTTATGGAACTCGACCTTTCGCTTGATATTGTCGGCGATCTGGGACGTATGCTCTACAAGGTCGGACTTTTCCTGGACGTAGAAATGCTCGGCGATCATATCGATATGATCGGTGCAGTTTTTAAGCAGGCCTTCGCTCCACTGCCCGGCGTTGCCCGAAGCGATCGGCACGATATCCGGGTCCACCTCGCGCATCTTATCTACGACCCAGTTATGTTTGCGGACATAATGATTGAGGCTCATATAACCGAGCTGCCAGCGGCCCCACATCTCATTGCCGATTGCCCAGTAGCGAACGCCGAAAGGTTCCGGCATCCCGTTTTTAGCTCTTGCCGCACCCATCAATGTGTCGGTCGAGCCGTTGGCGTATTCGAGCTGGGTCGCCGCTGAGTAGGCATCTCCGAAGCCGGTGTTGACGGTCACCATCGGTTCGGCTTTGACCATGCGGCAGAAACGTATGAATTCATTGAAGCCGAAGTCGTTGTGCTCGGCCCCGGTCCATGCGGGATTTCTGCGGGGCGGCCGTTTGTCACGAGGGCCGATACCATCCCGCCAGTCGTAGCCGCTGACGAAGTTTCCGCCGGGCCAGCGATACATCGGGGCGTTCAGCTCTTTGAGCAGTTCCAGCGTATCGGCCCGCATGCCTTCGATGTTGTCGGCAGGCATAAGCGAGACGGTACCCACAAAGCACGGACCCTGTGAGACCTCAATTTGAAGCTTGCCCTTGGTCGTATCGGCGCCGGCGGTGAACTCGAAG
>DQCG01000417.1:4586-5333 GCA_003533825.1 Phycisphaerales bacterium | reverse complement strand
CGGTGCCGATATTCAATGGATCGGCCAGAAAAGCGAAGAAGCTATTGAGCGATAAAACGTTTCGGCCTGTTTCACAGAGTGACTTTTGTGGTGCCTTGAACGAATGAACTCACGGTATCAAGTGAGCTTTTCCACCTGCTTGTCCTTTGTTTTAGTCTTTGCGGGGATGCTTTTTATTTGGAGTTTTTTAGCGATTTTCTTTTTGTGGTCGGTCTGGGGTGATGGCGCGGCCTTGGAGGTTTTGGTTTTGTCAACGACGGCGTAACTCTCGACCATAGCCAGAAGGCTTAATAAAAGACTGAGTGTGCTTTCCGCGCCCTGGTTCGTATTGACGCCGTCAGGAGTCAGGCCGTCGTTACAGCCTTTTGTTCTGAAGTCATAAAGAGGAACGTGCAGATCGTTCTGACCCAGGAACCAGTCAAAAGCCTTTCTCTGAAGTGTCAGGAATCTTTCGTTTTGCGTGGCCTCATAAGCGTCTCTTAACATCAGGACCGTCCCGGCGGCGTCTATGGGCTGCTGGTCGAATGTCGCTTTTTTCTCGCCTCGTTCATACCATCCATTGCAGCCGATGAAGCTGAAATGCGAGCCGTTGAAAATGTTTGTCAGCAGGAACTCACAGGTGTTGTCCGCAATTTCCTGGTATTTTGTATTTTCGAGGGTCATTCCGGCCACGTATAGCGCCTGGGGCAACACGGCATTGTCGTAAGTCATCGCCTCCTCAAACCACTGCCAATCAGAGTAATGACT
>DQCG01000417.1:0-4540 GCA_003533825.1 Phycisphaerales bacterium | reverse complement strand
TTCTGGACGTGCTTGACCGATTTGTCGAAACAGTCTTTGGCAATCGACAAATAAGGGGGTGCCGGCGGTTTTGCCATCACCATACCAAACGCCCACAATACCCTGCCGAATGCATCGTGTGCAGGCTCGTTCTCGTGCCATGTCCTGTCGAAATCCATAAAGTTCCTGATAGAGCCGTCGCTGCGCTGTGAATGGATAATAAAAGACAGATATGTATCGAGGAGTTTAAGGACCTGCGGCTCAGGATACTGGGCGTAATATCTGGTCATTGCAATGACAGCTCTTGCATTATCGTCCGTGCAGTAGCCGTACTCGCGATTTGGGATTGTAAACTTGGCGTGCTGGTAGAGGCCCGTGTCGTCGGTCAGCTTATTCAGGTGGTCTAACGAAGGCTCGGGTACTTCAATGCTTGATATTGTCTCGGCCGCGGACAGTTTTGTTTTAGCGGAGATTCGAAGAGGCTTGCGTTTTGAGCCGAATAACTTCCAATATATCTGGCCGATTTTTGGCCAGGTTCTGGATCTGCCGTACTCGTATGCCCGTCTTCGCAGCGAGTAATACAGCGAATCATTCTGAAGTATTTCTACGATTGCCTGCGACATTTGTTGAGAATCACCGAATTGCACCAGCTTGCCCCGGCCATCGGCCAGCAGCTCCGTCGCCGCCCAATACGGTGTGGAGACAACTGCCTTGCCGGTGCCGACCGCGAACGATAAAGTGCCGCTGGTCAACTGCTTCTCGTTCAAATATGGCGTGACATAGATATCGGCTGAGCACAAGAAGTTATGAAGCTCCTTGTCGTCGACGAACCTGTTGTGGAATATCACATGTTCCTGCAGATTTAAGTCTTTGACCATTTGCTGGAGACCGAATCGATACGATTCACCCTCGTGCTTCAATACGTTCGGGTGCGTCATGCCCAGGATGATATAGATTATTGATGGCTCAGCTTTGACGATAGCCGGCATCGCCCTGAGCATAACCTCGATTCCCTTATTCTGGCTGAGCAGGCCGAACGTCAAAATTGTCCTGCGGTCTTCGAGTCCGAATTTATGCTTGTAGTAATTGCTGTCGACGAAAGGCAGGTCAGGGATGCCGTGCGCGATCAATTTTATTTTCCTGGTGGGTATCTTGTAGATGTCCCTCAGCATGCTGACGCCTCGTTCGTTCATCGTGATGACTCTGTAGGAGGCCTTGCAGATATCCACTAACGACTTGTAGTAATCCGGGTTCGGATCATCGAGGACAGTATGAAGGGTTGTTATCACGGGAGCTTTTAGTCTGTTAAGCAGCAGGCTCAGATATGAACCGGCCTGTCCGCCAAAAAGGCCGAATTCGTGCTGAACAGAGACGATGTCAACGTGACTGAAGTTGATATAGTCGGCAGCGCAAATATAATCGCTCTTCACATTCTGGCGGATTTCAAACTTGACCGGCTCATCATATTTGTAGTCCCCCGACCTCATTGCGACCACGAGCGGTTCGAATTCACCCTTTGCCGCTAACGCGGTGCTATCAATAAGATCCGAAGCGAAAGTTGCAATTCCACATCTTCTCGGAGGGAAGGATGAAATAAAAACCACTTTTTTCGCAGTAATCTTGGCCATCCACAATATCCCTTTTCAAATAGCTATAGCTCACCCTGATCTATTTTAGTGGTAGCTGACAAAACCGTCAAGCGAATTGGTCGTTAAACTGGCATAAAAAACGTTTTTACCGATTTTTTGTTTATTTAAGTGCTGTTAAATACTAAAAATGGGGGATTTTAGGGAAATATTTGAAATTTTAGCTTAATTTATATTTTTCTTTTGCACCCCGTATAGATAATCTCGTATAATACGCTACTATTGTAGTAGGAATAATGGGGAAATAAATTATGAAGCTTTCGACAAGAACAAGATATGCAGTAAGGGCTATCATAGAATTAGCCCAAAACGGGAATAATAAACCTTTGCAGCTTAAAATCATTGCTCAGCGCCAGGATATATCCATAAAATACCTGGAGCAATTAATGGCTGTGCTCAGAACGGCAGGTTTTGTAAGGAGTGTCAGGGGTTCCAAAGGAGGGTATATTCTTGCCAAGGCCCCGGATCAGATTAAACTCAACGAGGTTGTACATCAACTTGAAGGCCCTGTAACAACGGTCGAATGTGTTGAAGACGAAGATTGTTGTATGCGATCTGCCGACTGTGCTGCCAGGAGCCTCTGGATGCAGGTAGAGCAGGCTATTGAAAAAGTCCTGCAATCGGTAACACTCCAGGATTTGGTTGACAGGGCAAATGACGGCAAGAGATTGGATTATCAAATATGATAAAGATGGAGAAGAAATTATGAGTGCGATATTCGAGGATATAACGGCTGTTGTCGGGTATACTCCATTGGTTCAAATGAACAAGCTCGGGTCGGGCAAGGCTGCGATTCTGGTCAAGCTCGAATCCAAAAATCCGACCGGAAGTGTGAAAGACAGGATTGCCCTGTCAATGATAAGGACGGCCGAATATGAGGGATTGATAACGGAAGATACGCTCGTGATTGAACCGACCAGCGGCAATACGGGCATCGGCCTTGCTTTCATCTGCGCAGCCAGAGGGCACCGTTTGATATTGACAATGCCTGAGTCGATGAGCATCGAGCGAAGGAAGATATTGAAGATATTCGGCGCCGAGCTTGTACTTACGCCCGCCGAGCAGGGCATGGCCGGGGCGATCGCAAAGGCCGAAGAGCTTGTTACGCAAAATCCGAATTCCTTTATGCCCCAGCAGTTCAAGAATCCCGCAAATCCGCAAATCCACAGGGAAACCACGGCGAAGGAGATATGGAACGACTCGGACGGCCGGATCGACATTCTTGTCGTCGGTGTCGGCACTGGCGGCACCCTGACCGGCTGCGGCGAGATGCTCAAGGCCAGGAACAAGAATCTGAAAGTCGTTGCGGTCGAACCGAAGGATTCGCCCGTCCTGTCCGGCGGAAAACCCGGTCCGCATAAGATACAGGGTATCGGAGCAGGATTTGTGCCGGATGTTCTGAACGTCGAAATTATCGATGATGTTATCCAGGTCGCAAACCAAGATGCTATTGAGACGGCCCGGCAGCTTGCGTTGAAGGAAGGAATCCTTTCCGGTATAAGCGGCGGCGCCAATGTATGGGCCGCGGTACAACTTTCGCACAGGCCGGAAAATGAAGGTAAAGTTATCGTGACCTTTGTCTGCGACACCGGCGAACGATATATCTCGACCGAAATGTATGGCTAAAAGTCCCTTATGTGCAGCGTTTGGAAGGGTTCCAATAATGCGAAAGACCAGACTGACCGATCAAAAAATAAATGACCTGGTTGAAGAAATCACCCATACCTACAAGGGCGATTCCGGCATTAACTTTATAGATGTTTCCAATCTGCCCGTGAGGGACAAGATTTTAGAGGTCCTCGAACTGCTTACGGAAACTCTCTTTCCGGGCTATACGGGTAAAAGATCGGTTAAAAAATCGAATATCGAATTTATCGTTATCGACATTCTATACCACGTATATTCGGAGCTGACCGAACAGATCGAACGAGCTTATAAGTATCAATGCAGAATGCAGGATTGCGACACCGGTGATTGCCGGACAATAGCTGAGGATGCCACGCTGTATTTATTGACGCAGCTTCCGAAAATCAGGGAGCTGCTCAAGGACGATGTCGGCGCCGCTTTCGATGGCGACCCGGCGGCGAAATCCTACGAGGAAATCGTGATAAGCTATCCCTGCATCACGGCCATTGCGACCTACCGCATCGCCCACGAATTGTATCTGCGGGAGATCCCGTTGATTCCGCGGATCATGAGTGAATGCGCGCATTCCAAAACCGGAATTGACATACATCCGGGCGCAACAATAGGCAGGAGATTTTTCATCGATCACGGCACGGGTGTTGTAATCGGTGAGACAACGATAATTGGTGACAACGTAAAAATCTATCAGGGCACAACCCTTGGAGCGATGAGTTTCCCGAAGGACGAAAGGGGCAGGATAATCAAGGGCCGGAAACGGCATCCGACGATTGAGGACAATGTTACAATTTACGCAGAGGCAACCATATTAGGTGACGTCACTATCGGCAAAGGCGCTATAATCGGCGGCAACGTCTGGGTAAAACAGTCCGTGCCCGCCGGATTTACCGTTATCACTGCCAATGCCGATCTTGTTTGCAGAAATCCCAAAACCGAAGGTGGTATTTACGAGATATGAAATGAATGAGCAGTTAATCGAACAAATCGAAAAATTAAAAGTCCAGCGCGATGCTGTGATACTCGCCCATAACTATCAGCCCGGCGAGATACAGGACCTGGCGGACTTTTGCGGTGATTCGCTGGGCCTGAGCATCCAGGCTTCTCAGACGGATGCGGAAGTTATCGTGTTCTGCGGCGTGCAATTTATGGCGGAGACCGCGGCGATTCTCTCGCCGGAGAAGACGGTGCTCCTGCCGGACAAAACCGCCGGCTGTCCGATGGCCGATATGATTACCGCCGAACAACTGCGTCAGCTCAAGAAGGAAAATCCC
>DQCG01000316.1:5559-12892 GCA_003533825.1 Phycisphaerales bacterium | reverse complement strand
TGGTATTATTCCTGTTTTTGGTGACGAACAATACAATTCAAAACAGGATTTGTTGCAGATGGTTAAGACTCAGGAAATAACGATTAAGACGAAAGGCAACTGCGAAGTTGTTAATATTACCGATCAGGTCGAGGCCGCGTTGGGGCGGTCGGAAATTCGGGACGGGGCCGTGACGGTTTTTAATATCGGCTCGACGGCGGGGATTACGACCACCGAATACGAGCCGGGGCTCGCGAACTACGATTTGAAGGCGGCGTTCGAGAAGCTCGCGCCGGAAAATGCCCGCTACGAGCATGAAGAAACGTGGCATGACGATAACGGGCATGCCCACGTGCGGGCCTCGCTGCTGGGGCCTTCGCTGAGCGTTCCCATCGTGGCCGGCCGGCTCACACTCGGTACCTGGCAGCAGATTATTCTCGTCGATTTCGACACCAGGCCCAGAACCAGAACCATCATTTGTCAAATCATCGGAGACTGATACAATCGAATTTCAAGCCATACTTTTCGACGTCGACGGCACGCTTTTAGACACATTAGCCGATATCGCCTGCGCCGCGAACGCCGGGCTAAAAGCGTTGGGTTTCGCGACGCATCCTCTTGAAAGTTACCGACGATTTGTCGGCGACGGTGCGGGCTGCCTGGCCCTTCGGGTTTTGCCCGAAGAACACCAGGATGACGAAACTGTTGAGCGGTGCAGGGAAATCATCAGGGCCGAATATGTAAAATGCTGGGCGGATAATACCAGGCCGTACCCCGGCGTCCCGGAAATGCTGGCCGAACTTGAGGCACGCTGTATTCCAATGACAATGCTGTCGAACAAACCTCATCCAGCAACTAAAAGGGTAGTAGAGGGATTTTTCCCGGATTATCATTTCCGGATCGTTCGCGGTGCTTTGCCGTCGGTCCCAATCAAGCCCGATCCGGCCGGGGCGATTCAGATCGCTGAGGAGCTTGGTATCCCGCCCGAACGGTTTGTCTATCTCGGCGATACGAACACCGACATGAGGACCGCCGTCGCGGCAGGCATGTTCGCCGCCGGAGCGCTCTGGGGCTTCCGCACCGCCGGGGAACTAACCGAAAACGGAGCAAAAGTACTCCTGAAAACTCCGCTGGAAGTCGTAAATTTGTTCAACTCAAAAAAATAAACTTTCGCTGATTGGCGGTTAAGCATATCTTATGAAACGATGAGAGCTGGGATTTTGTGGAAAGGTTTTGAGATGGTTCGACGGAAAATTTGGTTATTGATATTACTTTGCGGTTGTGTCGTATCTTTCGCTGAGGATAAGCCGGCGGAGAATCCGGCCGAGCGGTGGGAAAAGACGATTCGCCAATTCGAGCAGTGGGACAGTAAGAATACATTCCCTTCGGATGCCGTGCTGTTTGTTGGCAGTTCGAGCATTCGGATGTGGCCGACGGCCGAGTGTTTCGGCGAATTTGCCGTGATTAACCGCGGATTCGGCGGCTCGCAAATCTCGGAGGTCAATTATTTTGCCGGGCGGATTGTGCTGTGTTATAAGCCGAAGGTGATAGTATTTTACGCCGGCGACAACGATGTTGCGGCGGGAAAGAACGCCGGGCGCGTGTTCGACGATTACAAAAAATTCGTAAAGCTGGTACATGATAAGCTGCGCGAGACGAGGATTATTTATGTCGGTATCAAACCAAGCGGGAGCCGATGGTCTCTCTGGCCGGTGATGAACGAAGCTAATATGATGATTAAGGATTTCTCCGATAAGGAGAGCCGGCTGTTTTATTTCGATTCGGCCGCGCCGCTGCTGGACGCCGGCGGCAAGCCGAATCCTGCATTCTTCCTTAAAGACCAACTGCACCTGAACGGCACAGGCTACGGAGTGTGGACAAAAAAAATCCGGCCGATTATCAAAGAGGCATTAACGGCTGCTACGAAAAAGCGGTAAACTGCGCTGCGGTCGGCAAGCTGTTTGACCGAACGAGCACGTTGTATCGAGAATCGCGTTGAATAAAGACTCAAAATTGCGCTTGACACTGGCAGTTCGCAGGCGTAGTATTGAGCAGATTTCTCCGCGGTAAATTTAGCCTTTTTTAAGGTGTTTGGTCAAATGAACGAAATTTGTCGAAAAACGGTTTTTTCCGTACCGGTTCTGCTAACCATTTGTTTAGCAGGCGGCTGCGGAGGGCCGGACAGGGGGGCGCAGGATTTCTCATCCAGGGCAGGTTTGGGTGCCACAATCGGCTCGTTAGTCCGGGTTATAACTCCCGAACCGGTTACCATCGAAGGGTATGGCCTGGTAGTCGGGCTTGAGGGGACCGGCTCTGCAGAATGCCCGCCGCAGATCAGGAAATATCTTGGACAGTACGTTCTCAAGCAATTGCCGGCGAGCACAAGGATGAATGTCAATAAATTCATCGACAGCCCGAATACGGCGGTGGTGCTGGTCGAGGGGACAATACCGGCAATAGCTTCGAAAAACCAGTATTTCGACGTGAGAGTAACAGCATTGCCGAACACGCAAACAACTTCTCTTGAGCGAGGCCGGCTCTTTACGGCCGAACTGAATATGCCGGGCAGATTCGGCGTCGATACGAGAATCTTAGCCGATGCGGAAGGACCTGTCTTTATCGACAAAATCAGCGATCCGGGTATCAATAAAAAGACCGGCTACATCCTGGCGGGCGGGAAGGTTCTTGATGAGTACAAAACCATTCTATCACTCCGCAAGCCAGATTTTGAAACGGCAAACCGGATTCGCAACCGCATAAACGGGCGTTTCAGCAGTGCCCCGGCGAGGGCGGTTTTGTCCAACCGGGTCGAATTGACCGTGCCGGCAAAATACAGAGAGCGGAAACAAAGATTTGTTGCAATAGTCGCGGCAATGTATCTCGAACAGGGGCCGGATATAAACGGCAAAAGAATAAGGGCGTTTCTAAACAGGCTTTCCGATTCCGAGGACAAGTATTCGAGCGAGGTTGCTCTTGAGGCCATCGGCAATGAATGCCTGGGCGAGCTCGGCGCTTTGTTGAATTCATCCGACGAGAAAGTTCGACTGCATGCAGCCAGATGCATGCTCAACCTGGGCGGTGACGCGGGTTTGGCGGCTCTTAGACAGATCGCCCTGGACAACAAGTCAGCCGGCAGAATAGAGGCCCTTGAGTCGATCACCGCCGGGGCGAAACACAACGATGCGGTCGCGCTGTCGCGGAGGCTGCTGCGAGACGATGATTTTCAGATCAGGCTGGCCGCATACGAGCAATTACGAAAATTAGACGATGTTGCCATAGCACAGGAATTCGTCGGGCGTAATTTTTATCTGGAACGAGTCACGCAAACCCGGCACAAAACGGTTTTTGTTTCTCGCAGCGGGCAGCCCTGTATTGTGCTGTTCGGCTCGCCTGTTTATTGCACCGGCAATATTTTCGTGACTTCCCGGAACGGTGACATCACCATTAACGCTCCGTCCGGCCAGAAATACGTCAACATTATCCGCAAACATCCGAAACGAGCCAACGTCATCGCTCAACTGAAAAGCTCCTTCGAACTCGGAGATATTATCAGAACGCTCTGCGACGAACCACCTAAAGAAAACGAGAAGGAGCGAGGCGGTTTGGGTGTCTCGTATGCAGATGCGGCGGCACTTTTAAAGCTTATGTGTGACAAAGGAGCGGTGAGAGCGGAGTTTCGTGCCGGACCCATGCCAAAAATCGGCCTAAATATCAAGAAATGACAAACCCTCGGCCGATAACAATAGTGAAGATTTTATATCAACGCCGTGGGTGAGCGTTGTGTGAGTAGTTACCGGACGTTAACAACAGGATAAGAAATGAGACTTGAAAAAGTTGTACTGAACGGATTCAAAAGCTTTGCCGACAAGACGGAATTTATTTTCGACTCGCCTATAACGGCCATTGTGGGACCCAACGGCTGCGGGAAGAGCAACGTAGTCGACGCGGTCAAGTGGGTACTTGGCGAGCAGAGTGTCAAGAGCCTGCGAAGCGGGCAGATGGCGGATGTGATATTCGGTGGAAGCAGCAGCAGAAAACCTCTGGGTGCGGCGGAAGTCACCCTGGTTATGTCCAATTCCGAAGGAGTCGAAGCCAGGCAGCTTCCTATCGAGGCCGACGAGGTACAGATAACACGGAAGATCTATAAAAGCGGGGAAAGTGAGTATCGGATAAACAATAAAGTCTGCCGGCTCAAAGATGTCCGCGAACTGTTTATGGATACCGGTGTAAGCACCAAGGCGTATTCGATTCTCGAGCAGGGGCAGGTCGAGCATTTGGTAAGTGCATCGAAAACCGACAGAAGGTTCATATTCGAGGAAGCCGCCGGAATAAGCAAGTATAAGGCCCACAAAAAAGAAGCCCTGCGCAAGCTGGAACGAACCGAACAAAACCTGCTCCGGCTGGCGGATATTCTGGGAGAAGTCGCCAAGCGGCTTCGGAGCGTCAAGCTGCAGGCGGGCAAGGCGAGAAACTACCTGCAATATACGCAAAGGCTCAAAGAGCTGCAGGTCAATTACTCGCTGGTCGAATATGCCAAGCATCGAACGCAGATAAGCCGGAAGCAGGATGCCCTCGGGCAGGTGACCGAACAGTTCGAGGCGCTCGAGGCCGAAGTGGCAAAAGAGGACACTTCACTAAGCAGACTTGGCGAAGAGATAATCGAAACCGAGCACAAGCTGAGCGGCACCGGAAACAGCCTCGTGTCCGTACAGAGCAAAATCGAGCAGCAGCTTCAGCGAATCGACTTTCTGCGTGCGAGGGTCTCGGAGCTGCAGGAGAGGAAAGAATCTGCGGCGGAAAAATTCGAAAAGCTGAAGGAGCAGATGAACGTTTTCGAGGAAAATTCCGCCAAATACCGCAGCGAGTCGGCAAGCTGCGAAAAGATGCTCGAAGAGAAAACCCGGGACATAGAGCAGGCCGAACAAACCATCCAGAAAGTAAACACCGAATGTATCTCGCTCGAAGCGGAGCTCGAAGACGAGAAATCGGGCATTATCGACATAGTCAGAAGGACCGCGCAGCTTCATAACGAGGTCCAGAGCATTTCGGTTTACCGCAACAATTTATCCAGCCAGAAAGACCGCCTTGCCGGCCGGGCCGAAACCGCCCGCACCGAGCTGGAGGGGCTGCTGACCGAAAAAGCGCAGCTCGGCGCCCGCCTGGGCGATATTGAAAAAGTGCTCGGCGAATTGAAGGACAGCCTCGAAACCAAACGCAAAAAAACCGAAGAGATCGAAGAATCTTTGACGGCGGACAACAAGCGGCTGGCCCACAGCAAAGAGGCGGCAAGTGCGCTTAACAGCGAACTGGCGATATTGACGGACATGGAAAAGCGGTGCGAGGGGCTCAAGCCCGGCGTCAAGAGCATCCTTCAGAACCGGTCGATTGAAAACAACAGGTTCGATTACGTCGAAGGGATGCTGGCCGATATAATCGAGGCCGACGTCGAATTCGCAAACGCCGTCGAAGCCGTCCTCGAGGGCCAGACCGACGCCCTTGTGACTAACAGTACGAGCGGAATGCTCGCCGATATCGAACAAATCCAGGATCTCGACGGCAGAGTGAATTTTATATGCCTCGATAAAATCGAGCCGTTTGTGGACACAGGCGACCTGTCGGAGCTGGCCTGCGTAAAGGGCAGGCTCGTCGAGTTCGTGAAATTCGATAACAAGTACGCGCCGCTGGCCTGGAAGCTGCTCGGCAAGACACTGATTGTCGATTCCCTGGAAGAGGCGGCCGGGCTGGCCGACGAGGGAGTCAAAGGTTATAAGTGTGTCACGTTGAAAGGCGAATTTGCAAGCGGCGACGGCGTGATAAAGCTCGGGCCTCTGGGCAAGGCGACCGGCCTGATATCACGCAAAAGCAGATTGCGTCAACTTCAGGAAACCATTGCCGGAATTACCTCCGAAATAGAAACGACAGAAAGCCAAATCGAGAAAAACTATCATGCTAAGGTTCATCTGGATAATCTGTGCAAGGACCTGAGGACATCCGTCTACGAAGCTAACACCGAACAGATGCAGGTAAGCTCGAAGCTCAGCGTAATAGAACAAAATGTAAAGCGGCTGAAAGAAGAAGAGCCCCTGATAGCCAGCGAGATCGACCTGCTCGCCGAACAGATAGCCCAGTCGGTGCAGAAAGAATATGACTCGAAACAAAAACTGCACGAGCTGGAGGTCGTTAACAACCAGCGAACCGCACATATAGAACAGCTTCAAACAAGACATGCCGAACAAAAACAACAGCAGCAGGCACTGGCCGGCAAGCTGACCGACCTGAAAATTGCCCTGGGCCAGATTACCGAACAAAGCAAGGCGTTACAACAGGCAATCGTAAGCCTGGAGAGCCAGGTGCGTGAGAACCGGACGGCCGCCGGCACCGCCGAAAAAGAAACGGCAAGCTGCATCGAGCAATTGACGAATGCCCAGAGGGATATTCTTAACTGCGAAGCGGCGGTATCGGAATTGTTCGTTGAAAAAGAGAAGAAGCAGGAAAGCAGCCGGCTGCTGCAAAAAGAGGTCCAAAGGCTGTCCGAAGAAAAACAACAAACAGAGGAGCTTATTCGGCTCAAACGTACCGAGAAAAGCCAGACCGAGCAAAAGACCAACGAGCTTAAGATAGAATTGAGCCAACTTGAGGTAAGGCAGCAGGACCTGGTCGAGAGAGTCAGGGACGAGCTGCAGATCGAGCTGGAAGAGGCCTACAAGGACTACACGGACCAGGAAGTCAACTGGGAAGGAATACGAGAAGAAATAAGCACGCTTCGGGGCAAAATCGAACGGCTCGGTAATGTGAACGTGGACGCAATAGACGAGCAGGAAGCGCTCGAGAACCGGCACGAATTTTTGAGCACCCAGGTCCAGGACCTTAACAGCAGCAGGGGACAGTTGCAGCAGCTCATCAACCGTCTCAACAAAAAGAGCAGGGAGAAATTCCAGCAGACGTTCGAGGAGATACGGGGCCATTTCCAGGACATTTTCCGCAAGCTGTTCGGCGGAGGCAAGGCGGACATCATACTCGACGAAGCGGAAGATATTCTCGATGCGGGCATAGAGGTGATAGCCCGCCCGCCCGGCAAAGAGACGAGAAGCATATCACTGCTCAGCGGCGGCGAAAAGTCGATGACGGCTCTGGCCCTGCTGTTTTCGGTTTTCAAGGCGAAGCCGTCACCGTTCTGTTTCCTCGACGAGGTCGATGCGGCCCTGGACGAGGCGAATAACGAGCGTTTCAATATACTGGTGCGGGAATTTCAGAAGGATTCGCAGTTCATAATCATCACGCACGCCAAGCGCACGATGAGCATTGCCGACGTGCTGTTCGGCATCACGATGCAGATCCGCGGCGTGAGCAAGAA
>DQCG01000316.1:1460-5487 GCA_003533825.1 Phycisphaerales bacterium | reverse complement strand
GCGGCCCTATTTCCTGCTCTCTGTGACAGGAGTAATGATACGGTGAAGGAAAATATATTTACATCACCTGATGTGTCTTATATATTGTAGTTCATAAAGCTATCGTCCTTATCTGAATATTGATTTAATTGGAGGGACGGAATGTGAAAGCGATAGCGAGATGTGCCCTATTTATTCTTATAATTGGATGTTTTGGTGGACGTACGCTGGGAGATGGAAAATTTTTTGTTGAAAAAGTCCCCCCAGACATTCCATATCAGAGGGCGTTTATACTTTTCCATGAAGATTCGGAGACATTGGTACTTCAAAGTAAATATGAACTCTCGCAGTCTGAAGCTATAGATTCCTTAGGTTGGGTGGTACCGGTGCCGTCGGTTCCGGAGATAGCGAGTGCAGATGCAGATGCTACCTGGATATCCTTCTATAAAGCTTCTGTACATACCCAACCAAAAGTAACGAGGATTTCAGGTTTCATTTTCCCAATAACCGTAATCTTTTTCTTTGGTTGCATTGGATTCCTGGTGGTCCTGTTTGTAGAGTATCTGTTCCTCAATACAATCAGATTACCAAAGGCAGCCTGGCAACGTCGGCTTTGGATAAGTTTGCTTACAACATTGATTGTTCTTTTTCTGATGATGTCGACTAGGCCTCTCTTTTTTAAGGCAAGTTTCGGTGTTGAAGTTGAAATAGTCAAAGCCGAGAAGGCGGGTATATATGATGTTAAAGTCATCAGGAGCCAGAGTGCCGAGGCAATCTTAGGTTGGTTGACGGAGAATGGTTTTGGTTTTAACGAGGATGATACGCATATATTCAAAGATTATATTGACCGCGGTTGGTGTTTTGTTGTGGCGAAGGTAGAGCCGGCGCCGGAGATCGAGGAGCATAAAATTGTTGTGGAAGGGATGGTTGCTCCACTCATCTTGAAATTCGAGGCCGAAAAGGCAGTATATCCCTTAGTGCTAACTTCAACCATTGGCTCAGAAACTGAAATATTGCTTTATACATTCAGTGAGAAAAAGCTTGATTGTGGCAAACGGCTTACGCTTCGATACGCCGGTAAAAAGAAATCGACGTACTTTATGGTTGATTTACTATCCGTAGCCGAACCGGAAACAAGTGTTCTTTTTGAAAATATACCTAAGTTTATGTATCTTTGTAAGTTCAGAAAAAAGCTCAAGCCGGAAGAGATGAAAACAGACCTCGAGTTCGAATTTGCAAAAGATAACCAGCCGTATAGAGAAAAGAAAATCATGTGGTAAGATATGGATAAATCATACAGTTGAGTTTATAATTCAATTCATGGCAGAAAAATCAAACAAGAACGCCAAACGCAGGAATAACTCCCGGCAAACGGACCCAATCCGGGCGGCGACTGATTATGGGATAGACGTTTCCATGCTCGCCGACAATCTCCGAAGAAGCGTGACAGAGCGAATCAAACGGCACCAAATCGCACTTAATACGGCGGAAAAACTCAGGAAAGCAAAACGACTGTGAGCAACGATTTCGTCAATCTGCTTGAGAGGCTGGTTAAAAACGGGGTGGACTTTGTAATAGTGGGGGGATTCGCGGGCGTTGCACATGGATGTACCTATGTGACCCAGGACATCGACATCTGCTGCGATTTTTCGCCTGCTAATCTGCTCGCACTGCAAAAAGCCATCTCCGATTTGGACCCTGTGCACCGAATGACACCGAATCGAAAGAAGCTGAAGCTGACGGATAAAACATGCGAGCAATTCAAGAATCTGTATCTCGATACGAAGAATGGCCAGTTAGACTGCCTGAGCTTTATTGACTGCCTGGGCGATTATAGTCGAGCCAAACAGGAAAGTGAGTTTATCGAAGTTGAAGATATGAAAATCCGCGTATTGAGTCTGGATGCCTTGATTAAAACAAAAAGAGCGATGAACCGCCCGCGAGACAAGGCGGCTGTCCTGCAGCTTGAAAGTATAAAGAGACTGAGAAAAGAAAATTCGGAGGCATCCGGCGGAGATTAAAATACGACTTCTTTACTATCGAAGACCGGACCGTCCTGGCAGCACATTTTATAAATGGTTTCGTCTGAGCCGGCCACTTTGCACTCGACGGCACAGCTCTGGCACAGGCCGATGCCGCAGGCCATTCTCCGCTCCATACTCACCTGGCAGTCGATGTTCTTTTCGGCGGCGATTTGCGCCACTGACGCCAGCATCAGCTCAGGGCCGCAGGCGCAGATAATCATATCATCGAAGGCTATATCGGATTTTTCGAGCCATTCGGCGAGGCAATTGGTGACAAGTCCGTGATAACCCGCGGAACCGTCGTCGGTTGCGACTATCGATTCGATGCCGTATTTGGCAAATTCCGGTACGGAGAATCCGAGTGTTTGCGATATCTCATCAAGCCGGCCCTCGAAGGGCAGGGCCTCGACGGTTTTGGCGCCCGCAAACGAGACAACATCGATGCCGTCATTACGGGTGGTCAGGCTTTGTGCCAGGTGCTGCAACGGCGGCGTGCCCATTCCACCGCCGAGAAGAAGGACCGTTTTCTTGCCGTCCGGGATTTGGAAACCATGACCCAGAGGCCCGATGATGTTGATACAATCGCCGGCTGAAAGCGTCGTCATTCGCAGCGTAGCCGGCCCGACTACGCAATAGAGCAGCTCTGCGAACGTTTCGTCCTCCTCGGTTGTCACTTCGGCAAAGCTGAAAGGCCGCCGCAGCAGTATCTTCCTGCCGGAGGAGTCACGCAGTTCTTCCGGCACATCGTCCGGCGAGGGCAGGGCGGTATTGGAAAGGTCGAATTGGGCGAACTGTCCCGGCTGGAAATCGGCAAAAGCTATCGCGCCATCCTGAGTGAACTGAAGCCTGAGCCGGTGGAATCCGGGGCCGATACGCCTGTTGGAACAGACTTGAGCCTCGAACTTGCCCTTTGCAGATGACGAATTTGCTTCCGACATAAATCGCCACCATCCCTCTCAAAGCAGGCCTTCGTAAATCCTGACGCCGTCCACAACTTTGCACACATGGACGGCATATTTCCCGGCGAAATCGGGGCAGCTCCTCGGATAGGCCGTATCGACCGCGGCCTTTACCGCATCGACGGATTCGGCACCAACCATGACTCCGGAGGCTCCCTTATCGCCGCCGCCCAGCATCCGTTCGCCAAGTACACCCGGCACCGTTCTGACCACGTCGCACATCGTTTCGAGCTCCGGGCCGGATATCTTGTAATCATCGCGAAGGCCCAGCCCGTCGGCACGGAATATCCGCCCGACGGTTTCGATGTCCCCGGCCTTCCATGCTTCGAGCATTTCGTAGAACCGCTTCTGGGCGCCGAAAATGTACCTCAGCCGGTCGCACAAATCCGGGTATTTCGCCCCGAATTCGCTCATAATCTTCTCGCAGAGTTCATCATCCTTGATGTCCGCAAGGCACGATATTTCATAGCCGGCCTTCTGCAATATCGAAACGAGCTTTTCGCATTCATCCCTTCGTATCTTGTAAGTCGATTTTTCCAGGCCGGGCCGGTCCGTGCCGGTATCGAGTACAACGATACGAAAATCGGCCGCTCCGGCACCAATCGGTACGTAGTCAATCGAACGGTCCTTGGGATTGTAATAGGTCGCCATTCCCTCCCGGGCGAAGATTATCATGGTCTGGTCGAGCTTTCCACAGGGCGAGCCGATGTAATCGTTCTCGACCGCCTGGGCCAAATCGACTATCGTGTTCTTGTCTTCGACTTCGATACCGTTTGCGTCAAACAGCGACAGAATCAAATTGTTGCAAAGCGATGCCGACCGGCTCATTCCGCCGCCGGGGATGTTGCCGTAAAGAACGCCGTCAATGCCCTGCGAAAGTTCGTAGCCTTCGCGCCTGAGGATATAATCTATCCCGTACGGGAAGCGGCCCCATGTTTCCGCCACCTCCGCCGACTTCGGCTCGGGGACGTTGCCTAATTCGAATTCGATAACACCGTCACCGGGGAAATTTCCGCTGAAGAGCCTGACATTTTTCGTGCCGTTAGGCTTATAGGCCAGCCAGAT
>DQCG01000316.1:681-1430 GCA_003533825.1 Phycisphaerales bacterium | reverse complement strand
AACCTGTCGGTTCCGACGCCGAACAGTTCGGTGCCGTTATAGTCACCATGTTCTACGCCGAGACAGAAACGCGAAGATGTCCTTCTGACTTTGCCGCCTTTGACGTCGATACCGTTGTCTTTCGCGGCCTTTAAGATTATATCTAACGCTGCTTGTCCTTCTTTAGTCAGTTCCATTCCACAACTTTCAAAAAGTCTCTTCTATTTCGCCAGGCCGATCGGGCTGAACAACAGATACAGGATCAGCGTAATGACCACAACCACAATACCGGCCATGAAAGCTCCCCTGGAAGATTTAAGGTTGAGTGCGGTTTTCTTCTCAAATACAATTGGCTTATCCATAGGCTTGAGTACAGTAATGATGGTCATTACAACAATATTAATTCCGAAGCAGATTGCCATACGGTTGAGGAACTGAATTTCCGGGCCGATATTATATCGTCCGAGCAGATACATTCCGCCGTAGCAGACAATATTCGTAAGCAGACCCGCGACGCCGGCCATTGGCGGGGCCTTTTTCACTATCAGGCCGAACGCGAACACCGCCAGGATACCCGGCGAGAGCAGTCCCTGAACTTCCTGGATAATTGTGAAAATACTGTTGCTGATATTCGGGTCGCCCAACTTCGGAGCCAGCCAAATCGCCACAAATGCGAACACCACAACGCATATACGGCCTAAAGTGACAATGCTCCTCTGCTGTGCTTTAGGTGAAATGTATTTTGTATAAATATCCATCGTAAAGATGGT
>DQCG01000316.1:0-634 GCA_003533825.1 Phycisphaerales bacterium | reverse complement strand
AACGAAACCGACCAAACCCGTATTCTGCGGCAGAACATTGCTGAGCAACTGTCCAAGGGCTGTGTCGTATTTATACGCGATAAATTTTTCGCTTGTAACCGGAACGCCCGCGGCGTCTGCGGCTTGTTGGACGCCGGCATTATATGTATCCAGCTCGGCTTTGAGATGGGGGAAAGCCGATGTCCATGATTTGTCATCAGATTCGAATACCGTATATTCTTTCAATTCAAGTGCGTCATATTTCTCCTGTGTCATTGGCAGTACAAGCGGATTAGATGTTTTAACCGCCTTCTGGGCGGCTTCATTCGGATATATAGCTATCATGAATTTCTGCTGGTTCCACGCGGCCACAGCATCATCATCCGGAGCCGGTGCGGTCACCACCATTTGGGTATCGGGATTGGCCATCAAATACTGTGCAATGACCGGTGCATTATCGCCGACCGCCTGATCTTTCATGTCCTTTGAGTAGAGGTTGAAGGCTATAATGCCCGGGATTACCACGACGAACGGTACGAGCAGCTTCATAAACGCCGAGAACACGATACCTTTTTGCCCCTCGGATAACGATGATGAAGCCAGCGTCCGCTGGGTGATGTACTGATTCAAACCCCAGTAGTAGAAGTTCGGTATC
>DQCG01000425.1:3538-5149 GCA_003533825.1 Phycisphaerales bacterium | reverse complement strand
ACTGTGCCCTCAGGATAATATTCGCCCCTTCTGTGGTGGGGCGTAATTGTCCCGTTACTGCCGACGACTTCGGTGCGCAACTGATATAATGGAATCTCTTCAAATTCGACCGTGATGTCTGTATCGACAATCATCGTGATTATCTTATCCGGCTCGGTTGATGAGTCATCCTCGGTCCCGGTCCAGGCCTTAATTCGATGGCCGTCGCTTGGATATGCTTTAATCTGTACCACTTCATACTGGCGGAAGGGACCGCTGTCAGGCTCGACACGGCCATCGCCCATTACAGTAATATTCAGTTGGACGCTTTTGGCCGGCAGGGCGGGATAATGAGCTCCCATATCCGCCACGTCTGTATCTGTGATACCGTCTGTCCTTGTGGTGTATGTATTGACCAGCAGATCGGGATTCGTCGCGGGATCGCCGATGTCCACACAGGTGCTGTCACTTAGCTGTCCCGCCGCCGTCTGGCTCAGATAATAATTGCCGAGGGGGCCGGTTACGAATGTAGGCTCAATGTGAATATTGCCCTTGCCCTCGTCATCGTCCTCGATGCAGGAATAGGTGGCCGAACAGTTATACAGGTCGTCACCATTACCCCACAGGATACAGTTTGTAATGACCGGAGAAGAGTCGTGATAGGCGAAGATACCGCCGTCTTTTGAAGCGTTCAGATCATCGACGATAATAGTACAATTCGTGATCTCCGGCGACGAGGAGTCCAAATCAATTCCGCCGCTTTTATAGACCGCCGAATTATTTGCAATCACACAGTTAAATATAGTTGGATTGGAATTATAGCAGGCTATACCGCCGCCTACGTTGTCTGCGAAATTATAGCTGATAAGACAATTCTCAATTACGGGGGAAGAATTCTCACAATTGATACCGCCGCCTATAGCGGTGCTTCCGGCAGTCTGGTTGTTCGTGATTGTGCAGTTTTTGATTGTCGGCGAGCTGTTCGAGCAATCGATTCCGGCGCCGTAGAATTTAGCGAAATTATTAGTTATAATGCAGTCGGTAATCGTCGGTGATGTTCCGTCGCAGCGGATTCCGCCGCCGTAATCGGCATTGCCCCAGCTAACAGTGAAGCCTTTCAGTATAGTATCCGGGCCTTCGTTGCTGGCGAACGTTACGGCCGAACCGTCATTCAGTATGCCCACAATGAAAGTGTTATCCGGACTTATTGCCGGGTTGGTCGGCTCGTTGATATCGCCGCTGCGGAGTGTTATCGCCTTGCCTTTAAAATCGATGGCCTCGATAAAGAGTCTATCGGCTTCGGCGATCAGCTCGTCCCCGTCATCGGCCGCATCAATCGCCGCCTGGATTGTAGTATACAGGTTGTCGGGATTGGTCGGATCGTCCTTGCTGTTGAGAACTTTACCCGGATCTCCACTTGGGATTAACGTCATAGCGTTGTGAAGATTGACGCGCCCGCCGGATAGACATCGCCTGGGTGTAGTCAGCACCGGGTCGACCGTCTTCATAAGAAGTCCCTTGATTACTTCTTTGGGCAGGGCCGGATAATACGACCATACCAGGGCGCAAGCGCCTGAGACATAACCAGTCGACTGCGATGTCCCGTCTAACATATCATAATTGTTAGACACA
>DQCG01000425.1:557-3403 GCA_003533825.1 Phycisphaerales bacterium | reverse complement strand
ATGTTATCAAGCTCATAGCTTGCAGGATAAACAGGATTTACATCATTATCATTGCCATAATCGATACCGGCCGCGGCTACAAAAAGCACTCCTGCATTGCCGGCCTTTTCGATCGCTTCTTTAAGAGTTTGTGAATCGTATTCACCTCCCCACGAAGCGTTGATAATGTCTGCACCATTGTCGATAGCGTATTGTATGGCTATTATCGCATCGCTGGCAAAAACTTCGGGGACAGTATTGAAATCATCGGCAAATATCTTCAGAGCCATCATCTTGACATTCCAGCAGACGCCTGTGACGCCCAGGCCATTATTGCCAACCGCGCCGATAATTCCCGCTATGTGGGTGCCGTGATACAATGCATCCTTCGGATCGCTTTTTCCGTCATTAGACCTTGCCGCACTGGTACCGGCGAAATCGTAACCATAGATGTCGTCGATATAACCGTTTTCATCATCGTCGACTCCGGGTGTGCCGAGCTGCTCTGCGGTGTTCACCCACATATTAGCAGCCAGGTCGGGGTGCTGATAGTCGATGCCTGTGTCGATAACGGCTACAACGATATCGGAGCTGCCGGTTGTAATATCCCATGCCTCGGGCGCATCAATGTCTGCATCTTCCGTGCCCCCTGTCTGTCCTGTGTTGTCCAATCCCCACAAATCAGGGAAATTGGGATCGTTGGGAACAGCAAACAACCTGTATTTATAGTTCGGTTCGGCGTATAGAACGTTTGCCGACTGGAGGAATTTGATCCCGGCATTCAGAACGCTCGAACCGGCCGGCAGTTTTACTATAGCCAGCCCGGGCGTAATGTCGTCATATTCCTTCTCCACCGCAGAGCCGGTAACGATGTGATCCGAAATCCTGCTCCTTATCGCGCGACGCGTCAACGGACCCATTAACACCGGCCCTTCGGGAAGCTGGGAGCCTGAATCCGGATCGGCAAAGCGCACAATCAATTCGTTTTGTTTATAGGCTGCCGAAGCATTGTGCAGCGGATCGGGATATCCGGCCCATTGCAGATCCACTGCTCCCGCAAAACCAGATGCGAAAAACAAAACGAATAAGCTAATCAGAAATTGTCGTTTCATTCTACCTGTTCTTTAATAGTAGTTATTTCTGAAACTGTTAATCGTCTAAGACACTCCAGCGTGCTAAGACGTCACAAATCACGTTTCACAAGAATGTGGGAACTATTGCAAGAGACCCCTGTAACAGCCCGAGGTTTATAACTCGCTTTCCATTCTGGCAATTGCTTCAGCTTCACGCTCTTCCTGCAGCAGGATTGTCGGTTTCACCAGTATCAATAATATTTTATGGTCTCTAACCTTGCTGCGGTTGCCGAACAGTCTTCCAATGAGAGGTATCTTGCTCAATATCGGGACACCTGATTCCTTTTCAATCTCCGCAGTTATTCTCTGACCGCCCAATAATAGAGTCCCGCTATCGGGCACACTTACACGTGTCATGAGCGAAGATTGTTCTGTCTCGGGAAGACTCACCTCCCAAGTTTGAACCTCCCCGGCTCCTCCACCGATAATAGGCGCTGAAACCTCGCTCGTATTAATCCCAAGAAATTCGTTCTGTGTTGTAATTATATTGAGTAACACATTCTTCTTATCCTTGGTGATTATCGGCGTAATACCCAGAGCACTTCCAATCTGTGCCTGCATATACTGCGGGATATTACCCCCGCCCGCCTGAGTTGTGCCGGTCACACCGCCTACTGCAGTTACACCTTGAGTCTGAACAGGAGGCAGCGGAAAAATCATCATTCTGTTAATAATAAAAGCGGCCGATTCACCGCTCAGAACGGTTGCTACCGGAGCGTTTAATGCCTTTGCGTCTCTGTGAGCCACAGTAGCACGCAGGAGGAACGAAACCTGCAAATCATCCAGTATCGAGCCATACCCACCTGCAACAGCCGCAGCCGATGCACCGATACCACCAAAACTCAGAGGAATCTGTGTAGGTGATGGCCCAGTCATAAAGGCGGAGTCCTGCTCGAAAGTAACCTGACCCCACTTGCCTCCGAGGTTATCAATAAAATCTACGTCTAANNTTCTCACTTACGACGAGGAATCTGGCCTCAATGGAGACCTGATGTCCGAGTGACTTCCTCAGCGCCTTGAGCAGATTTTCGATTTCTCGATGGACCTCATGTGTATTGTAAACGGCAAGTTTTTTCGGCGACTGAGTAGGATAAGGTGTTACAGTCCCTTCTCCTAAATCACTGAGATCGAACCAACCATCCGGCTCAATGCTCTCCTGAATAAGCTCTATCAAACTTTGTGCCTGGAAAAAGCCGCCCTGGCCGCCCATCATACCGCCGCCCATCATGCCGCCGCCCATGCCACCCATGCCGCCGCCGGGCATGGCCGGAGCCGCGCTTTCCTTCTTGGGAAGCTCGGCGACCATCGCCTCGGTGGTGATCAGCAGGCCGGCGACCGAAGCCGCGTCCTGCAGGGCGGTGCGCACGACCTTGGTCGGGTCGATGATGCCCTGGGCAACCATGTCGCCGTACTGCTCGGTCTGGGCGTTGAAGCCGAAGGTGTCGCCCTTCGTCTCCAGCACCTTGCCGACAACGATCGAACCCTCGACACCAGCGTTCTCGACAATCTGCCGGATCGGAGCTTCAAGCGCCTTCAGCACGATGTTGATGCCAGCCTGAACGTCGGCATTGTCGGACGTCACCTTGGCGACCGCGGCCTTGGCACGGAGCAGAGCGATGCCGCCGCCGGGAACGATGCCTTCCTCGACCGCCGCACGGGTGGCGTTGAGGGCGTCGTCGACGCGGTCCTTCTTCTCCTTCACCTCGACCTCGGTGGCGCCGCCGACACGGATCC
>DQCG01000425.1:0-536 GCA_003533825.1 Phycisphaerales bacterium | reverse complement strand
GCCAGCCGCTCCTGCAGCTTCTCGCGATCGTAGTCGGAGGTCGTCTCCTCGATCTGGGCCTTGATCTGACCGACCCGGCCCTCGATGTCCTTCTTCTTGCCGGCGCCGTCGACGATCGTGGTCTCTTCCTTGGTGATCGAGACCTTCTTCGCCGTGCCCAGCATGTCGAGAGTGACGTTTTCGAGCTTGATGCCGATGTCCTCGGAGATCACCTGGCCGCCCGTCAGGGTGGCGATGTCCTCGAGCATCGCCTTGCGGCGATCACCGAAGCCCGGCGCCTTGACGGCCGCGACCTTCAGGCCGCCGCGGAGCTTGTTGACGACGAGCGTGGCGAGCGCCTCGCCCTCGATGTCCTCGGCAATGATCAGCAAAGGCTTGCTGGACTGAACGACCGCCTCGAGAACCGGAAGCATCGCCTGCAGGTTGGAAAGCTTCTTCTCGTGCAGGAGGATATAGGGATCCTCAAGGTCGCAGATCATCTTCTCGGCGTTGGTGATGAAGTACGGCGAGAGATAGCCGCGGTCGAACTGCATGCC
>DQCG01000211.1 GCA_003533825.1 Phycisphaerales bacterium | reverse complement strand
TGGGCTATCAATCCTGTTTTTACCGGGCATTGAAGAAAAAATCCAACAAAGAGCTGGAGTTTATCGCGGAGAAGGTCTACGACCCGGAAGAAACCTACAAAAAATCGTCTTAGGGACTCCTTACAGAGTGCCAAACCGCACGTTCTACGCAGAATATTCGCCTCATACGTAGAAAAAATACAGGTTTCGGTATTTGCCTGTAAAAAAGAGTAAAAAAGCACTATTCTGCAGTATTTTCTTGTTTTTGCTGTAATAATCCGTTACAATTCTGCCGATACTGGCACTGTATGTATTAGTAGTGAAGAGTGGCAAGGACGCATTTTTCTCCCATTTTTTAATTGTTGCTCGTTCACAACTTGTGAAAAGTTCGTAAGGAAAGTTACAAATTGACAACCAGTTATTGTTTTTGGAGGATTAAATTATGAAATGGCTTAGATCAAAATTTGTATTGGTTTGTGGGTTGATATTACTGTTCGGCGCCGCAAACATTGCCTTGGGTGTCGGAGTTAAGCCGATGTTGCTCAAGCCATCCAACGACGACTGCGATCAGGCCAAGGCAGTCAGCAACATAATAAACATGGCATTCGACACCACACATGCCACGTTCGACGGCCCCGGGCACTACATGGAAAGTCCAAATATATGGTACTGTTATACGGCCACGTGCACCGGTTGTGCTACCATAAGTCTTGCCGGCAGCAGCTTTGACACCAAGCTCGCCGTCTATGACGGGTGCAATTGCTATCCGTCCTCGGACGATTTGATCAAAAGCAATGACGACTATAACGGCCAGCAATCGAGATTAACTTTTCCCGTAAAGGCCGGCAGTCATTACCTGATCGAGGTTGGTGGATTCAATCCCTCCGTGAAGGGTCAGGGCATGATCAGTATTAGTTGTAACGAGCAGGCCAGTCAGCCGGCCAACGACGACTGTGTAAATACCAAGCAGGTAGGCAACGTAACAGAACTGCCGTTCGACACCACGTGCGCAACGTTCGACGGACCGGGTCACTTTTTCACCAGCCCAAACCTCTGGTATGGCTATACGGCCGGGAGCACAGGTGACGTCACCGTCAGTCTCGTCGACAGCGAATTCGACACCGCTCTGGTCGTCTACAAAGGCGGCACCTGTTACCCGAGCGCTGGCGATATAATCGAGCGCAATGACGACTTCGGCGGCCTTCTTCAGTCTCAGATTACCTTCCAGGCAACCACCGGCCACGACTACCTGTTCGAGGTTCTGGGTTACAATTCCGACGAAGTCGGCCAGGGAGTTTTAACTGTCAGCTCCGAGGGTGCGCCCCCGGCATCCAATAACGATGAGTGCCATAACGCAAAGGCAGTCGGCGATGTAACCGATTTGCCGTTCGACACCAGTGACGCAACGCAGGACGGCCTGCACATCTGCATGTACAGTCCAAATATATGGTACTGCTATACAGCTTCGTGCACGGGCGAGGTAATTATCAGCTTAGCCGGCAGCAGCTATGACACGATGCTCGCCGTCTATGACGGATGCGACTGCGAGTCGGCCTGGGACGATATGATCGAGTGCAACGATGATTTCGGGGCCACTCGCCAATCGCAGGTCGCTTTTGATGCTGTCGCCGGCAACCAGTACCTGATCGAAGTAGGCGGCTACGACCTCGAAACCGGTCAGGGCTTGCTGACCATCAGTTGCGAGGGAGTTACGCCCCCGCCGTGGTCCAAGGACGACTGCGATAAAGCAAAGGCGGTCGGCGATGTAACGGAACTGGCGTTCGACACAGATGATGCGACGTTCGACGGCCCGGGATTCTGCATGACCAGCCCGAATATCTGGTACTGCTATACCGCCACGTGCACGGGCGATGTCACCGTCAGTCTTGCCGGCAGCAGCTTCGATACTATGCTCGCCGTCTATGACGGGTGCGAATGCTACCCGGCCTCGGATGACTTGATCGGGTGCAACGATGACGCCGGAGCCGGTTACCAGTCGGAGATCACCTTTGCCGCAAACGCCGGCAATCAGTACCTGATCGAGGTTGGCGGCTACGGCTCTGAGACAGGCGCAGGCTTGCTGACCATTAGTTGTGAGGGCGTGGTTGTTCAAGGTAAAACAGATCTTGGCGACGCTTCCGACAGCAGCAATCATATCAGTGGTAGAACAATTGCTGCATATGCCGCCAGCCATACTGGATTACCATACTCAATCAAGGGCAATTTCCCGACCGTATACGATGACGGCAGCGGGATAGGACCTTACGGACCAGTCCATTTGAATGATGAGATAGTGGCATATCTGGGTAAAACAATCACCAGGGAACTCGAAGCCGATAGAGGTTTCGACGAGGATGGACGTAACAACCTTCTGGTTCAAACATCGGGTTCTTCTGCAAACCGCGATTACGGTGACGATGGCATTAAGCTCCCACTCAGTCTGCCAAATTGTTGCTGGACCACAATGGATTATGAGGTTACTGTCGTAGACCCGAACGTAGACCTCTGGGTTAATATATGGCTCGACTGGAATCGTGATGGTGACTGGGACGACGTTGTCGATTGTCCCGAAGGTCCCGCACCAGAATGGGCAGTGCAAAACCAGTTCCTGTTCAATTTGCCTGTAGGGTTAAATCAAATCACCTCAACGGCGTTCCTGCCCTGGAATCCCGAGGGCGGCCCAGAACTGATCTGGATAAGAATCACTCTTTCAGAGCAGCCTTGGAAGACCGGCAGTAATCCCGGTGAGCTGGGCAATGGCGGCTCCGGCCCCCTGGCAAAATATGAGATTGGTGAAACAGAAGACTACTACATCACTCCGGATCTTGCCTACTCGATATGCAAAGATTATAACGGCGACGGAAAAATCAATATGGATGACCTGGTAGTTTTCACGGCCGACTGGCTGGAAAATTGTCCATAGTATAAAGTAGACTTAATTGAATATACAATTCGGGCTGTGGGTACTTTGCTACTCACAGCCCTTATTTTATTCGAGCGAGCCTGCCGATGTCCCGTTCCGGCCTGATCGAAAATATTTCCGCCGCGGTCAATGTCACGGGCTCCACACCGCCGGCCTCTATTACAAGAGTTTAGCCAGCTCTTTGGCGAAATACGTGATGATAATGTCCGCCCCGGCGCGTTTGATTGAGGTCAGCACTTCCATCATTATCGCCTGTTTGTCTACAAGGCCTTCGGCGCCGGCAACATTCACCATCATATACTCGCCGGAGACGTTGTAGGCGGCGATGGGACAATCGAAACGCTGCCGGGCTCGATATATGATATCGAGATAAGCAAGGGCCGGCTTGACCATAACGATATCGGCGCCCTCCTCGATATCCAGAGCAATCTCGGCCATCGCCTCATCGGCATTGGGAGGATCCATCTGGTACGCCCTGCGGTCGCCGAAAGCGGGCGCCGACTCGGCGGCGTCTCTGAACGGACCGTAAAAGGCGGAAGCGTATTTCGCCGCATATGACATAATGGCCACGTTCTCAAAACCGTTCTCTTCGAGCGCCTCGCGTATGTACTTGACCCGGCCGTCCATCATGTCCGAAGGGGCGACGATATCGGCGCCCGCCTGGGCGTGCGACAGGGCTGTCTTTGCCAGAAGCTCACAGGTCGAATCGTTATCGACCTTGCCATTCTCAATCACACCGCAGTGACCGTGGCTGGTGAACTCGCAAAGGCAAACATCCGTAATAACCAGAAGCTCCGGCGCCGCCTTCTTGATTTGGCGAATCGCTCGCTGAACGACGCCGTTCTCGGCCCACGCTTCAGAACCAATTTCATCTTTCTTATCCGGGAGGCCGAAAAGCAGCACGGCGGGTATCTCCAGCGACGCCACTTCGACTGCCTGGCTCCCAATCGTATCCGGTGAAAATTGATAGCAGCCCGTCATCGATTTGATCGGCTTCTCAATACCCTCGCCCTCGCGAACGAACAACGGGTAAACCAGGTCATTCACACTCACCCTCGTCTGGCGCACCAGCCTTCGCATCGCAGGGCTGCTCCGCAGCCTCCGCATCCTGTTCTTCGGAAAACCCATTATAGAACTCCTGTCTCGTATTCGATAATTCGGGATTCGCAGTTATTGCCATCCAAAATTCATTTTTCCGCATCTTCTATTGCATCAAGTAATCCGTCAAGGGTGTGTTCTTTCGCCGTAACGTCCACCGTGACACCGAGCTGCTTCAATCGCTCGGATGTCACCGGCCCGATCGATGCGACTTTGACTTCGCCTGAATTTACCGCCCCGCTGTCGAATTGTTTGAAAAATCCATCGGCCGAAGACGGGCTCGCAAACATCAGCCAGTCGATTGTTCCTTCGCCAATCCCGTCGACGAGCCAGGCTGGTTCACTCTTTGCCGATACGGCGGTATAAACCGCAACATTATCAACTTCCGCCCCGGCCCCGGCTAATATATCGAGAAGCTCCTCGGAAGCAATCTGCGAACGCAGCAGCAATATCCTTTTGTTCCGCAAATTCGCAAAGCCGATCAACTGCTTTCCAAGCTCTCTGCCGGTAAAGACATCGGGCACGAAATCCGTTTTGATACCGAACCGGCTTAAATGTTCTGCCGTTCCGCTGCCGATTGCAGCGATTTTCGCGGAACCGAAAACGCGGGCGTCTTTTCCCATACTTTCCAGAGCGTCGAAGAAGATAGTCACGCCGTTGCCGCTGGTGAAGATGACCCAGTCGTATTGCACTATTTTTGTGAGCGTCCGCAGAAAGTCGTTCGAGTCCGTCAGCGGTTTGATTCGTATAGTCTCAAATCCCAGCGGATTGCCGCCCCGCCGAACGATTTTCTCCGCGAAGTCGGCGTTGCCGGGAATATCCCGCGTCACGACAATGCTCCTGCCGAACAAAGGCCTTTTGGTAAACCAGTCAAACCGTGCTTCACTTGCTGCAGCGGCGCCGATGACCACAATCGCGGGCGGCTTGACTTTCTGTAGTTCGCATACCTCGTTGATTCGCACAAGCGGCGCCCTTACCACCCGCTGGTTCGGGAAGGTGGCGTTGGTGATGACGGCGGCGGGTGTGTCCGCCGACTTGCCCTTTTCGATCAGCCGCCGGGCAGTCGATTCGAGCGTGCCCATGCCCATGTAAAAAACGATGGTGCCGGGGAATTTGGCCAGCACATCCCAGTCGATATTGGTGCCTTCCTTGCCTTCGGCTTCCCGGCCGGTCACGAAAGTCACCTGCGAGCTGTACTCCCTGTCGGTCAGCATAATGCCGGTATAGGAAGAGACCGCGACGGCGGCCGTAACACCCGGCACGATTTCAAAATCGACGCCCGCCTCGATCAACACGGCGAGTTCTTCCGCCACCCTGCCGAAAATGCACGGATCACCACCCTTCAGCCGCACCACCGTCTTGCCCGACAGGGCCTTCTCGACCAGCACTTTATTAATTTCATCCTGCGTGCACGAGCCTTCGCCGATCCGCTTGGGAACGTGGATAATCTCAGCATTTTTACTCACGAATTGCAACAATGCCGGATTCGCCAGCTTGTCGTAAATCACACAATCGGCGACCTTCAGGACCTCGGCCCCGCGAACGGTAATCAAATCCGCCCGACCCGGCCCTGCTCCAACAAGATATACAAAACCTTTGTGCATATTATTTTGCCGTTCTCGAATAGTATGCAGGGTGGGGCTTGCCCCACCGTTTCTCTTTCAATCGGCCAAACATACCAGAAATAAGGACAAAATTCCACTGATTTCCCTCCACCTGCCCTTTTAGCAAGAATGTTTGACTCTGTGCCGGCTTTAGTATAAAAATAACCGAGAAATCCAAACTCTAAAAAACGAAAAAGAAAGGATGGCAGCCATGTACAAATTCAATTTACTCCTCATCATTGCCGGGCTGGTAAGTTTGTCCGTCGGAAACGTTTACGCCGAAGACTGGAAAGTGGGTGAGAAGTGGACTTACAAGCATGAAGGCCCGCGCCCCTACGCAGATTCTTCCGCCACGATTCAGGGCGACCGGGCAGTAGAAGTAATCGCAATAAAAGGAGAAGGAGTGGACAAGCGGTTCCTGCTGAAGACTTTCTGGGGCACCGAAGACGCCAATCCGACCACTACGCACATAGACACGAAGAATATGATCCACAAGATTGACATCGGGTACCTGGGGTCTCTCGGTTTCACCCCTCCGGTCCCCGCCATCTGGCTTTTGAAACCGGGAGAAGAAAAAACACTCAAGGCAAATATGGAAGTCGCCGGATTTTCTATCCCCATCGAGTACAAAGCCAAGTGTCTTAATGATGAAACCATCACCGTGCCGGCCGGTAAGTTCAAGAATTGTCAGCATGTTCAAGTCATAACCTCGGCTCAAGACGAAACAGGCCAACCCGTCAAG
The DNA here is from genome assembly GCA_003533825.1 of Phycisphaerales bacterium. Lineage (GTDB taxonomy): Bacteria > Planctomycetota > Phycisphaerae > Sedimentisphaerales > Anaerobacaceae > JAFGPJ01. The sequence goes on along the minus strand of DQCG01000211.1, from coordinate 1,888 downwards.
CACAAGCAGGATTACTGGTATCATGCTAAGGTTGGAAATCTCGTCAAGGATGTTGTCATCACGAACTATCAGGGCGACAGCAATTATACCAGTACGAGCGTTTTAAAATCGCACACAAAGAAAGATTAAGCCAGCCAGCTCGGACGTGTTACCTTAAAAAAAGTGCCCGGAAGAACTAAGAGGATTACTTTTCAAGAGATTCGAGGATTTCTTTGCCGCCGGCATCTAAGATTTCTTGAGCGATCTTTTCAGCAAGGTTTTCAGCGTCTTCTGTCGGGCCGGTAAGTTCCCGGCTGATGAAGTTTTTGCCATCCACCTCGGAGATAAAGGCGCGGATTTGGATGTCACCACCGGCAATCTCGGCATAAGCCCCGACGGGAGCGTGACAGCCGCACTTCATTGTGGTAAGGATTTTTCGCTCGGCAGCGGTTGTTATTCTGGCGTTTGCATCGTCGATTGCGGCGATGATTTCATTCGTCTCATCGTCGTCTGCCCGGGTCTGAATACCAAGCGCGCCCTGTGCCGGGGCGGGGATGAATACCGCCGGGTCGAAAATAAAGGAGATTTTCTCGGCCAGGCCAAGCCGCTGAAGGCCGGCCCTCGCCAGCAGGATCGCGTCGAACTCACCCGTTTCGAGCTTTCGCAATCTCGTGTGCACGTTGCCTCGAATCGGCGTCGGGACAAGGTCGGCCCGCAGGTGTTTCAACTGGGCAGCTCGCCTAATGCTCGAAGTGCCGATTTTCGCATCAGCAGGCAACTGGTCGATCGACTCGACCGGCGAAGCTGATACCAGGCAATCCTCGACGAAATTTCTGTCGAAAACCGCTCCGATTGTCAATCCATCCCGTTGTGCCGTGGGCAGGTCCTTGAAGCTGTGGACTGCAAAATCGGCCTCGTGAGCCGTCAGGGCATCTTCAACCTGAGAGGTAAAAAAGCCGGTCTCTTTAAGAGTCCACAGGGCAGTGCGCCTGTCTTTGTCGCCGGTGGTTGTGATTTCTTTAATTCTGATTTCCAGGCCGGGATGGATTTCTTGCAGCGTCGCTATTACATGCTCGCTCTGAGCGATGGCCAGCGACCCGCCGCGTGTAGCAACTGTAAGAGACTTCATGCAAATCTTTCTAAAAGGCACCCCCAAATAAATTTGGGGGCTAAATATTGCCGATGATTATTTGTTCGATTGTGTTGTATTTTACTTGCCACAATGGTAAATAACAACCGCAAACCGGGTTAAAAACGAACTGTGGGGCACCAAAGGCCGTATATAAATATTCTTGATATGAATGTTTTTTAAGGCATAATTGACCTTTCAAAGTCAATCGATTGATATTAAGGAAACCGGATGTTTAAGTATAGACGCACTATAATGTGGGTGGGTCTGGTGCTGATAATTGTATTGACTGTCCTGTCCATTTATGGTGCATTTATCGGCGCCGAGCGGGCGGAGCAGTTCTTCAACAAGCCTCCTTTAGTGGTTTACTGGACGGCGCTGGCAATTCTGCTGATCGTCGGGATAGTAGCTTTTCGCCGGCTTCTTCGCGTGCCGGGACTTCTGTTGATACATGCCGGCTGCATTTTGGTTATTGCCGGCGGGATGTGGGGCTCACGTTCCGGGCACGACCTTCGGAAAAAGCTCTTCGGAATCGATAAAATCCGGACGGGCCTAATGGCAATCTATGAGGGCGAAAGTGAAAATCACGTCGTACTTGACGGCAGCCGGGAGCAGAAAGAACTGCCCTTTTCCCTCAAGCTCAAAGACTTTCGTATAGAATATTACCAGCCGGTGTATCTGTTGATTCAAAGCCGGGACGGCCGGCGGTGGAAAGTACCCGTCGAAGCCGATAAAGAATTTCCTTTGGGCCACGACACCGGCACGGTAAAGATCATAAAA
>DQCG01000734.1 GCA_003533825.1 Phycisphaerales bacterium | reverse complement strand
ATTCATCAATGCTAAATACGACATTGCTGCATTTAACAATTTCAATATCTCAGTCAAGATAACGGACATGTTTATGGGCTTACTCAAGAAAAGGCCTGATGCTCCACATATTGTGACCAATCCAAGAACACAGCAGCAGTATGTTATTCCAAAGACTATTGACTTACATTCTTACCATATCCAGGACCTGAAGCCAGTAGGTGGTGATAAAAATAACTGCTATACAATTGGTGATGTCTGGAAGATGATTATTAGCAATGCCCATGCAACTGGTGAGCCTGGTGTTTGCTTTATTGATCGTGTCAATGAAGATAATCCTACTCCTGACTTAGGCCGGATAAATGCTACAAATCCCTGTGGAGAGCAGCCTTTACTTGATTACGAGGCCTGTAATCTCGGCTCTTTAAATATATCTAAGTTTGTGCTGCCTGATGGTAGTGACCTGAATTGGCAAAATCTCGGAATTGCAATCTCATACGCCGTACGGTTCCTGGATAATGTTATAGATGCAAATCACTGGCCTATCCCGGAAATCCGGGAGGTTAGCATTGGTAACAGAAAAATAGGGCTCGGTATTATGGGATTTGCTGATACATTGGTGCTGATGGGTATTCGTTATGATAGTGACGAAGCAGTCAGTTTCGCGAGAATGGTAGGTCTGTTTATTAAGGAACAAGGCCATCGTGAAAGTAAGAGGTTAGCTCAGCAACGTGGATGCTTTACTAACTGGGAGGGTAGTATCTGGGATACTGATTACCACATACCTATGCGGAATGCTGGATGTACCACTATAGCTCCCACCGGTAGTATAAGTATCATCGCCAAATGTAGCGGTGGTATTGAACCAATATACAGCCTGGCTTATAAACGCCGAGCCCTGGATGGTGACGAGTTTGTCCAACTGCATCCGCTCCTTGAGGAATTGGGTATGGAGCAGGGCTGGATTAATGAAAAGGTGAATACAATGTTGATGGCCGGGACAGATATTTGGGATATTCCTGGAATCCCCCAAGAACTTGCAGAAGTGTTGATCACAGCCCACCAAATTGCCCCAGAATGGCATGTTCGCATTCAGGCGGTTTTTCAATCGAATATCGATAATGCTGTTTCGAAAACCGTTAATTTACCCGCCAGTGCAACAGTTGGTGATGTAGGGGAAATATTCCAACTTGCTTACGACTTAAATTGTAAAGGAGTTACGGTTTATAGAGATAGCAGCCGTCAAAATCAGGTATTGTCAGCAGCCCTTCCACCTGTTGAGCCGAATGAAGTATCATTAGGTCCCAGACCTCGCGTGAGGATTACTACAGGTAAGACAAGCAAGTTTCGTATGGGCTGTGGTACACTTTTTGTTACGGTCAATAAAGATGATAAAGGCATATGTGAAGTTTTCGCTAATCTCGGTAAAGCCGGCGGTTGCCCGAGCCAATCTGAAGCTACCTGCAGGATTGTGTCAACTGCACTGAGGTCGGGTGTCGATCCGAAAGTAATAATTGACCAGCTATCCGGTATCAGGTGTCTGTCGGCTGCCGTGGCCCGCAAGACGAACAAAGAAATAAACGTCCTCTCTCCTGCCCGGACGCGATCGCCAGAGCGATTAAGGCGGCAGCGGGTGATCCTGCGAGTGGATCTGTATCATGGTTCCGTGAGCGATGTGAGGATTGCGGCCGGCCCATGCGGCGGGAGGCAAACTGTGTGGTTTGTGACTATTGCGGCGAGAGCAAGTGCGGGTAAAGAGTTTGGCTCGGGTTTGAGACTATGACGAGTGAGCTACGGATGGGGAGTCCGTGGCTCCGGCTGATTAAATTGTTGATGAGAAACAGACAATAAGTATGCAGAACGGTTTTTTTGTTCTGAGTTGAGTAACAGGCAAGAAGCCCTATAAGGCTTTATTAATAAGGCAGTTAGATCAATCCCAAGCCCTTCTACTACGGAGGTAATGGCAAAACATCTTCCAGATACTGTCATTTATTGACAGTTTTATTAAATATTCTTGTCGGACTGGCCGATAGCGAGTATAATATGCCAGATACTGTCATAGTATGACAGTATATTGAAGACAATAGGTGCAGAAATGAACAAGTTGACTGAACAGGTTATCGGACATTTACCTCAAGGCCAGTTTACTAGCCAAGAGGTAGCGACCTTAGTTCAGGGGAGTGACGATAGGAGATATGGCCTCGTGAAACGTGCAATTGCCAGCGGCGAAATCATTCACGTCCGCAGGGGATTGTACTGTCTGGCCCCTAAATACCGGAAGAAGACTGTGAACCTCTATGCTTTGGCGCAATACGTCTACGGACCGTCATATGTCAGCCTGGAATCAGCCCTCAGTTGGCATGGCTGGATTCCCGAGGCCGTCCATAACATCACCAACACATCTTTCAGGAAGTCAAAGGAATTTAAGACCCCTCTTGGATTGTTCAGCTATGAACGTATTCCTCAAAAGCTTTTCTATAGTGATGTGCAGCGTCTTGTTGATGAATCAGGAAACGTGTTCTTAATGGCTAGCCCCTTGAAGGCTTTGGCGGATTATGTCTACGTCCGAAAGAAAGACTGGATGGGGATTGAGCCGGTTGTAGGTAACCTGCGTGTTGAAACTGAAGAATTAGAACAAATTAGCCGAGAAAATGTCGAATGTCTCATTAGCAACTACTCCAATTCTCGAGTGAAGAGATTCCTTGAAGGGCTCAGGAAGGATTTGAATCTATGAGTATCAAACTGATTCAGGATAGATTAGACTCGTATAACTGCAAGTCAAGCATCGAAGAAGAACATGCAATCAGAGAGATTACACAAGAAGTAGCATTAGCTGCGCTGGGTAGGACGAATTTCTTCAAATATGCCATCTTCCAAGGTGGCACATGTCTACGCATCTTCTACGGTTTGAATCGATTCTCCGAGGACATGGATTTCATCCTAAAGGATACGAACAAGGACTTCGCCCTGCAACCGCACATCCAAGGAATTTCTGACGAACTGAAGGCTTACGGCTATGATGTTGAAGTCACTGATCGATCAAAAGCCGATATTGCAGTTAGGAAGGTTTTTTTGAAGGATGATTCCTTGGGACAGGTTCTTCAATTACAGTACTCTGATGAATCCGGACCGCTCAAGAAGATCCGCATCAAATTCGAAGTCGATGCAAATCCCCCTTCAGGTAGTGGTATGGAAATCAAATATGTGGATTTTCCGTTTGTTTCTTCCGTTACTATCCAAGATAAGCCAAGCCTGTTTGGGGGAAAGATCCATGCATTGCTGTGCAGAGAATATGTCAAGGGTAGAGACTGGTATGATTTCCTATGGTATACAAGTCAAGATATTAGAATCAACTATGATTTTCTTTCGTCGGCTCTGAGACAGCAGGGTCCTTGGCAAGACGAGGATATTCATGTCGATCTGAAATGGTGCCTTGAGCAACTCGAGAAGAGGATTACTTCAATTGACTGGGCGGCGGCCCGAGAAGATGTTCGAAGGTTTGTCAGAGTAGCCGAACAGCCATCGCTTGAACTGTGGGGCACGGAATTATTTCTATCCCAGATGACAAAGATAAAAGGGTGAGCAATGGTCTCAATCTGATTGGTTATCCTCCCCGGATAACTGGACTCACTGTTTCCATCATTGCCAGCAACTGCTACAAAGATTGTCCCGTTAGCGATCCTGACCACGCGCCGACCTATACGCTTTTTTTGTGAATGAACGTGTCCGCAGGTAACTTGGGATTTGTTGGAAAGAGGTTGTGACACGTTTGCTTTACAGGCTTGAAAACGGTATATATTTCGAGATCGCGTGAACTACCTATCTGCACCAAGACTGCACGTTTAATGCTATGTCAGTTCTTGGTTGGTTCTCGGTCAGTCTCATAAGTCTTTTTTTAACAGTCATTAATCACTTAAGCACAAATACTTACAAAGGGACATTTCGGCTTAGGAAACCGACGCTCTATCCTACTGAGCTACGAGCGCTTCTTTTGCGCCTTTACTATAGAAGCTTGATATGCATCCTGTCAACTCTAAAGCATCCGGGACGAACAAAAAGAGCAAATGGGTGTCTGTATGATGTATATGGCCGGCGCAGTGAAAAGAAGGTCGATGGGCTATCCCTTGGGGACGCCTTACGGTGCAGCACGCGGTACGTCTATTCCGGCGAGATGTGGCACGACCATCTTGGCCGTGTTTTCACAGGCTGGAAGCCCGTGCCACTATACGGCAATCCACAGGACGGCTTAGCCGCAACAACCTGCTGCGTAAATATATCTACGGTCAGTGTATCGACCAGCCGGTCTGCATGATCGAGGTGGCCGGCAGTAACGCCGTCTATTACTATCACTATGACGGCCTCGACTTGGTCGTGGCCCTCAGCGACTCGTCTGGTGATACAGTCCAGATCTACGAATACTCCGTCTATGGCCAGGTCGCCGTCGAAGACATCAACAATCCCGACCCCTACATGTTTACCGGCCGAAGATTCGATATAGAAATAGGCCTCTACTACAACCGAACGCGGTACTACAATCCATATACGGGCCGATTTATGCAGACAGATCCGTCTGGGTATAGTGATTGTATAAATCTGTATGCTTATTGTGCAAATAGCCCTCTGACCTTGGTGTATCCGACTGGCTGTTGGTCTAGTTTTTTTGAAATTGATTTGAACTAATCTGGTACAATTGCGTCATTACCAGATGATACGGGAATGATTTCAAAGGACATATATGGAATTTGAGAACCAGCTGGAAAAAATAGTGCATCGCTGCCAGGAAGGCGAGAGAACGGCTTTCGAGGAGTTGTTCGAGATGTATCAGCCACGGCTGAAATATTATGTCAGGCGCCTGGATACCGGAAGCGCTAACATTGATGATACTCTTCAGGATATCTGGCTGGCCGTCTTTAAGAAAATACATAAGTTGAAAGATGCCCAGGTTTTTGCCGTTTGGCTGTACCGTATTGCGAGGAATAAGGTTTATGATGGATTCAGGAATAAAGACAGGTTTGTTAGGCTGCCGGAAGAAGATGAAATTCCCGTATCAGGCAGCGACGAACCGATCTTCGATGCAAATGACACTGAGAAATTACACACGGCCCTGAATAAACTCAAACCTTATCACAAAGAAGTGTTAACATTAAGCTTCATTGAGCAGATGCCTTATCAATCGATAGCTGATGTTGTTGGGTGTAGTATTGGGACTGTCAGATCACGAATATTTTATGCAAAGAAGTCTCTACGTGAAGAAATGGAAAGGCAAAATGGATAATAACAAGAAATTGTCTGAAGGGCTGCTAAAAGCTGACGGCATTGATCCTACAGGCGCTACTGAATCCGAACGCATTGCTTTTGGGAGAATGCTCGATGAACGGTCCAAACTTAAACAATCAAAGCCGGGCATAGCTTGGCCTGATATAAGGAGAATAATCATGAAACACAAATTAACAAAACTAGCCACTGCAGCGTTGATACCGATAGCGATAATTCTGGGATTGAACATTATTCCTGGATCGGGCATAGCAAGTGTCGTATTGGCGGATGTGGCAAGAGAAATTGAACAAGTACAAAACTGTGTCTTTAAAAAGACTACAATATTGTCCTCTGAAGACAATGGCGCCAATTCGTTTGATTCGTTAGTGTATTATACGGAAGCTGCCGTAAGAGAGGATATTTTTGACAATCAGAAGATAACTTATCAGGTGTATGTAAAATTTTCAGAAGGAATTCTCGTCGGAGTAGATCATAAAACAAAAGTGTTCAAAAAAATGGACCTGTCAGATGAGGATATGGAGAAAATGTCTCCGGTAAGCCCGAAAAATATTGTCAATCTAATTCTGGGAAAAGGGAAATATAAGAAACTGGGCAGAAAAACAGTAGACGAAGTTCTTTCGGAAGGCTTTGAATTCGAAGACACAAGAGCAATGCTCAGTATGGACAAGAAGAAAATCGAAAATGTTGTTACGCGTCTTTGGGTTGATGTAAAGACTAATTTGCCGGTTCGTGTTGAGGTCGATTGCGTGCTGAATAATGACACAAAAGCAAGTGTGGTAATGTGCAATCCCAAGTGGGATGTTGAACTTGAACCGGACTTTTTTGAGCCGAAGATACCAGTTGGCTATATGCGACCTGAACAGCGTGGCCTTATAGGGGTTATCCTTGAGGATTGGCCGACGCTCAAGGTTGGCTCAGGTACGGCGGCAGAAAAAGCGGGAGTCAAAGATGGAGATGTTGTCCTGAAAGTTAATGGCAATAGCATCTCGCATATTAAATCTTCAGGCGACGCCCTGAATCTGTTGGCCGGAAAGGTTGGAGAAAAGGTAATTCTTACTGTAAAGCGAGGGGAACAAATCTTTACCTTTGAGATTGAAAGAGTGCCTTTGCCAAAATAGATGGGCGATTGTGCAACAACTAATCTGGCGCATTAACATGCGAAGTGCAACAAGGTCGGTTTAGACGGTCACGAGCCGGCTGGCGGCACAATAGTCATTGAAATAATCGGGGCTCTGATGTAAAGTGTCTTGTGTGAGACCTACGGCGAATCACAGTTTGGGAAGTATGTTTTGACCAGATTAAGGAGAAGAATATGAGAAAGACATGTGGTTTTGTCCTGGTGTGTATCGTTTGGAATTTTGCCTTCGTACAGGAAACTGAATCTACAGTCTCGGCTGCGGAATCTTCGCAGATTTACGACGTTGTTGTTTACGGCGGTACTTCGGCGGGGGTCTCGGCGGCCGTCCAGGCAAAGCGGATGGGAAAGACTGCAATCATCGTCGGTCCCGACAGGCATCTCGGCGGACTAACGGCGGGGGGGCTGGGCTGGACCGATTCCGGCCGGAAGGAAGCTGTCGGCGGCATCTCACGCGAATTTTACCAGCGAGTCAAGAAGCATTATGACAAAGCCGGGGCGTGGAAATATCAGAAGCCCGAAGAATATTCACGATACCGGCGCCAGGACGATGCTATGTGGGTCTTCGAGCCGCACGTGGCGGAGCAAACTTTCGAGGAGCTTGTGGCCGAGTACAAAATTCCCGTCCGCCGGGACGAGTGGCTCGAACGCAAAGATGGTGTTACTAAAGCAGGCTCGCGAATCGTTTCCATCACTATGCTCAGCGGCAAAACATACAGGGGGAGGATATTTATCGATGCAACTTACGAAGGCGACCTTATGGCCGGCGCAGGAGTAAGCTATCATGTCGGTCGCGAGGGCAATGATGTCTACGGCGAGACTCTGAACGGCGTCCAGACTCGCAATGCAACCAGC
>DQCG01000529.1:1118-5569 GCA_003533825.1 Phycisphaerales bacterium | reverse complement strand
TATCAGTAGTATTGTGCAGTTCAATCCAGTCCGGATCGCCGGCGTGTGAATGAGCTAATATCTCGTTAATTACGACCTCGCCGAGTACTGGTATCTGCTCCGTATCGTCCCAGCCGGGTGAGCCGCCGGGATTGGCGCTGGGACGCCAGGCGTTCTTACTGTCCCATTGGTTCGGCTCGGAATTCATCGGATTTTCTATTGTCAATGAGAATCCCATCCCGTCGGTCATATCGTACCAGCCGTCTTTGTAACCGAATTCCAGAATTGTGCTGTTGGTCGAGTCTTCAAGTTTTATGTTTTCTCCGCTGTTGGATAGCTGCCCTTCGTATGGGCCCAAGACCTGAGCGTCGTCGGGCACGGTGTATCGCGAAGCAAATGCGGCTTGATTTTTCACGACCACGAGATAATTGTCGCCGTTTAATATAATGCCGGGAAGGTTCAAAGAAATTCCGTTAGTAAATTTCACGCCGTCCAGTAGAAGCGGGGCGGTGCCGATGTTCTTCATCTCGATGTACTCATAATCCTGGCTGTCAAAAACATCTCCCTCTGACGGATTGTACATAACCTCAGTAATACGCAGATATCTCTGCTGGCCGCTCGGTTCGCCCTGGTAGGTGAGAGTGTTTACCAGTCGTCCATTGCTATCGAGAAGATTTATCGTTTCTCCCCAACTGGAGAGATGACCTTTGTAGTTGCCCTGCACCAGTAATTTCTGTCCTGCCCTTGGGCTTCTCGTGCGGTTGCGGAAGGTCATAGCGTGTGGTGTAATATAGATTTTGCCATATCTCGGAATGACGGTGCCCGGCGGGAACAAATGTTCTACGCCATCCTGGAGCATCCAGCCCGAAATATCTACCTCAATCGCATTGGGATTGTGCAGCGAGATGTATTCTTCATCCTGGTTGCCGGAGACGGGATTGAAATCTATCGAATCGAAATTAACCGTAACATCGGCCGGCTGGGCATCGGGAATGCCGGCATTCTGGTCGTAACTTGGATTGTGGATACTGTGATTTTGAAACAGGTGCCGCCGCCGGACCGTCAGATAATCGCTTTTTATCCTTTCGAGGTTGCTGTACCAACCGCTCGAGCCCAGTTCGATGTCGAGCTGCGCCCTCAGCTCGTCGATTCTCTTTTCGAACTTTCGTTGCGAGACGGGCGTATTCGGCGGCTGGAGCAGATTGTCCATCAGCGTTCGCAGCCGGCGGAGGTACATCCTGCGAATTACTTCGTTGTCATGAAGAGCGTCGATCAGGCAATTCCATTGTCGGTCCCTTTTCTGGTGCTCGGAACAGCCGTAGAACGGATGGCTCGGTGAGCGTACGTCCCCCGGCCAGTCCTGATCGGCGATGACACCACCGATTCCGTTGTTAATACCAAAAGTCAGATCCTTGTCCCAGGGCAGGAACATCCACTCGTTCGTGCCGCCGGGATTATTTACAGGGTCCCATGTGTCACGGTAGGCGTAGTAGTTCTTATGGGTATGATCGTTTTCGTGCATGATTACCGAAGAGGCCCAGTAGTTTATCGCCGCGGGAATATTGACGTTGTCGAACACGAATGTGTCCCGGTTGGAATTGCGGGTGTCAATGCCCCCGGCCAGTGCCAGAAGATCGCTGGAGTCCTCGTCCAGGCGGGTCTTTTTTCTGTGGATGCCTTCTCCGTCGATTCTTCCGTTTTGCAGGTCGTCGTACATTTTGTACAGCGCGCCGTCCGGGTCCATGCCGTTCCTGCGAAGCAGGTCCCTGTCCGGCTGTTCTATAAAAATGCGGACGGCCAGGTAGCGGCCGTTACGCCTTACGTGCATGGGAAACGAAAGGCTGCCGGGCTGGCCGGCGTTAACGTATGTCTCCCAGCCCAGAACCTGGCGTATGTAGGTTGGCTCGTTTCCCTTCTCGTTCAGATTGATATCGTCGACGCGCGGCAGGCCGGGATCGAAGCGAAAATGATGGCCGTCGTTGAATTCGAACCTTCGCCCGTGAGTGGTGTAGCCGCCGCGAAGGCGTACGAAAACATTGTCGTAGAATTCGCCATCATAGAACACGGATGCCCGTGTACCTGAACGGCTCCCGGCGGCGCTTGTATTTTCGACGAAGTATTGAAAGATCGGAAGCTTTGTGCGAATGGATGGATCGGCCACCACCGTGCCGAAATATTCGGGCGATTGGATTCTGCCTTCTTTCACAAGAAAAAAAGGATTGTAGGAGATATTGGCCTGGGTGTCGTACGAGATAATCTTCCAGCGAACCATGTCGCCGGGACTGTATTTGTCGGCGTCAATGGTTGCGGCGTATATGTTGTCATTGGCCGCCCCGTCATTGTGAAGCCCGTCATCGAGCATAGTGACAATATCGCCGGCACTGAAATTGATCCAATAGACCAGCGATACTCCTGCAACAGGTTCGAACGTCTCTGTCACCTCGGACCTGATAATCAGGTCTTTGTTGGCATTCGGTTGCGGCGGATTCTCCGTGACGTTGCGGATAGCCGGACCGAGATTCGGTATGGCGCCGCTGTTTTTTTCGCCGGGTGTGGGTCTGCTGAAGTAACCTTCGGTGACCGAAGATATATCGACCGATTCAAGCTCCGTAGCTGTCAATTCCGGCAGAATCAGCAGGTCCGAACTTCCCAGACTGCCGTTCAGGCCGTGAATGGCCAGAAAATTAAAACCTTCAACAAGCAAATCCTTATATGCGCTTATGTCAAAATCCTGGAAATTGACGGCAAGATTGTCATCCCGGTTTGCGTTGGCGCCGGAATTCCAGGTCAGTTCATGCCGGCCGGGGGCATTGTCGCTACCCAGCTCACGGCCGTTCAGATAAGCTGCGAAACCGTCTTCGTATTTCATTCGCAACGTCAGTTCGTCGATAACCGAAACATCCTCGACGACAAAAGGAATACGGATGTATACCGTCTGGTTGACGTTTCTCATCGCGCCGACGTCAAGTCCGATTAAGCCTGTGTAGTCGTATCCGACGCTGGTAATGCCGCCTTGCCATTGCGAGTCGTCGAATGACGGTTCGGTCCAGCTCAGGCCGAGCGAGTCGTCTGTTGGAATCAGTGCCTTTGCTGGCGAGGATTCTGCTATAAGCTTTGTTTTAGTAGCCAGAACGGCTGCCCCGCTGCTGAGTCCGTAAGAAAAGTTACCGAATTGCTGTGGGTACTCATAATCGTGTTCGATCGTTTCACCGTCAGGCTTGACGAGAGCCAGCAACCCGGCGTCTCCGGTGAGCTTGAAATTGGTGTGCAGCTCATCATCCGGATCATCCCGGTCTTTACCTGAAGCGAAAATAACTTTGAATTGGCCCGGCTGAATCCGGATGGACGGAAATTTCCACCGTCTCGGATTGTCGAGGCTGTCGGTCAAATACCAGCCATCCAGATCGACTGCTATGCTCTTAGGATTGTATATCTCAATCCAGTCGGATGAATCCTCGTCTTCGTCCAGCAAATCTCCTGCGCCCAGCGGCGGCTTACTGCCGTTAATTGCCATAAACTCACTGATAATGAGCGAAGGCTCCTGCGCCTGCGATTCCTGGGCAACGAATGCATAGTTAGATATGTGTGGTACCGGGCGATTTTCATCCACCCACTGTTTGGGCATAAATCTCGGATTGCTGAAAACGGGCCCGCTCTCGGAGTTCGAATAGCCCTGAAGATATGGCGTCTGGAAGGACACGAGCAGCCCGACAGCCGGTAATAAAGTATACAAAAGCGTTTTTTGTAGCCATCCGCGGCCGTTTGACCTTATATCAATCTCGTTCTGCAAGTTGCCGATTGTCATACGATGATTTTCCTTCATTTCAGAATGTTAACGAACCAAATGAGCGGGGCCTATACCGATCGGCTCGGTATAAGCCCCGAACTGATACAAACTTATTTTCTTGCCGCCGAGCAATTATTTACTATCGGCCATTACCACGCAGGCCAGATGAGCTGCTGGAGCCACTCATCCGCCAGGACGGCAAAATCCCTGAAATTGACACTCCTGGAGTTGGCCGGCTCGTCGTCGGAGATATTAGCCGGTGACGTCAATGGAACGTATGTGTCGACCACCGGCAAGTCGCCGCCGTTCATCACGGTTTGAACCTGCTGGACCGTCAAAGCAACCTCATACACACGAAAATCATCTACAAGACCATCCCAGCTTCCGTCGGTGTCTTTGCCGCCGCGACCGACAATCACGTCCGTATAACCGCTCGTTGTTCCGCCGATGACATCATCCTCATCCGTCGGTGTATCCAGAACGCCGTTGATGTATAACTTAGCGGCCTCACCACTGGTCCAGGTTACCATGACGTGTTGCCACTGAGTGGTTTGAACATTGTTAGTACTTTCGTTCTCATGTGATCCTTCTTCGGTGGCCACACCGTATTTGATCACATTGGTCCCACCACCGGAGCCACCGGCTAAATCGTAGCGGATGTCGCGCTGGTCGTTTCCGGCCGGAT
>DQCG01000529.1:0-1070 GCA_003533825.1 Phycisphaerales bacterium | reverse complement strand
TTAAGATACGAGCTGGCGCCCCTGACCTCGCCGACGCCACCGTCAAATGAGGCCGCAGCGCCCGTTTTGCCTTCCGCCGACCAGGCGGCCGTACCGGAAAATGTGCCGTCACTTCCCTGGCCACTGCTGTCGGCTGTGACGATCCCGGCTCCCTCGTCGAGCTTGTAGTGGACCAGCAGCGGGCCCTGTCTCGTGAAGTCACCCATGAGCCAATCACCCATCATAATCTCAAGGTCTTTGAAATCCACGATGCCGTCATCGGTAAAATCGGCTGCAAATGGTACGACCTTATCGGCGACGTATCTTGGCTGATAAAGCCTTATATCGTCGATAAACATTTTGCCCGCACCGCCGGGTAGCGAGCTGCTTGCATCGCCGATGCCGATTGTTATGCTGTTTACGTCGGTCAAATCGACGCCCTGGTCGCTGAATTCTTTCAGGTCGATATTCCATTCAGTCCAGGTGTTTATCAGCGTTGCCTCGGGATTCTCGTGATACACCGTACCGGTTGTGCCGTTGTTGTTCGAGACAGCCATGTACATCGGCGCCGCCTCGTTGCTGGTCAGGCCGATATCCTGGTTGGTCCATGCGCCGGAACCATTGCTCGTGACGTTGGAAAATCCGGCCTCACATGCTACGCCGGAATTGTGGCTGGTCACCGCCAGGCCGATATACATCGGTATATTCATGTTGATCGGTATAGACGGACCTAACTGCGTCCAATCGCTGCCGTCCGCCGAGTAGTAGGCCCTGACGAGCCCACCGATGGTGCGTTCCAGTTTCACCCAGTACGGCGCGGTAATGCCGGCCTGGCTGTCGCTATCGCTGGTGTTACCGGCGGAGGTTCGGCGTCCGAACCAGACGCCGTTGCCGGGTGTGACGGCCACCATCGCATGTACCGCGTCCGGTTCGAGAGAGTTGCGAATCATCACACCGGCCTTGGCCCAGGGATCTGTGTCCTGGACGCTCTCTACCCTGGCGATAATTGAGCCGGCGCCCGTCAGCTCCTGCCATGCAAAGTGGAACTGGTCGGAGGCACCCCAGATATCCGCACCCTCTGCTGTCACCGT
>DQCG01000511.1 GCA_003533825.1 Phycisphaerales bacterium | reverse complement strand
TTCCTTTCGGTCAAAGGGGCAAAAGACGTCGGCGTCGAATTGATCACGATGAGCAAGCCTTACAATATGGCGGGCTTCCGCATGGGTTTCGTGTCGGGAAACAGGGACATGATCGATTATCTTGCGACGATAAAAGGTTATTACGATTACGGCATCTTCCAGGCGATTCAGATAGCCGGCATAATCGCGCTGCGTCACTGCGAGGAAGATATGATTGCTCAAAACAAGCGATACCAATCCCGGCGGGATGTGGTCTGTGACGGCCTTAGAAGAATCGGCTGGGAGGTGGAAAAGCCGAGAGCGACAATGTTTGTCTGGGCAAAAGTTCCGCCGGAACATACCAGGGGCAAGGGCACTATCGATTACGCAATGGAACTGATGGAGAACGCGGAGGTCTCAATCGCTCCCGGCAGAGCGTTCGGCGAGGGCGGAGAAAATTATATGCGCATCGCTCTCGTGGAAAACGAGCAGCGTCTCCGGCAGGCGATTCGCAACATCAGCAGATACGTACGCAAAAGCCAGTAAGAAACGCAAAAACCAGAGTCAAAGAATCAGCCGGGGCATCGCTGCGCTGACACTCCCAAACAGGCTTGGGCGTGTTATATCAGTGCGATCTCGTTTAGGGCTGTCACGGTTTTGCGGGCGCAGCTTTTTTGGGTGCTTCTTTCTTCTGAAGCTTGTACTCTAACGTCATTCCCGGATTGGCATCGAGCGCGCCGTATTCATCCAGCCCGTGCAGCTCGCACTTCATCGTATTGGCATCGGATTTCGAGTAAACGAATCCCATCCTGGAGACTTCGCCGTATTCTCCTTTAAACTCGCTCTTCATTATCGCCTTGCCGTACTCTGCTTCCCAGAGACCTTTGCTGTTATTACCACTGGAATCTACTCCTATCTGGACCACCTGCTCCTCTGAAGAGTTGAAGAAGATGATGCCGTGATACTCGAATTCGAATCCTTTGAAATGTACGCTAAGTACGTGCGGTTTTAATGCCCATTTGTATTCCATCGTATACTTTTGGCCGTCGGGTGACTCGCCGACCCAGTTGCCGACAATCCATTCAGAACCCGACTGTTCCATAAGGGAGCCCAGGCTGTCCTGAGCCGATGCCGCGGAACTCCAGATAATAAGCCCGATTGCCGCTGCCAGAAAAATCCTTGTCACGTTCCTCTTCAGTCCTGTTTTTCTTTGCTGGTTCATAATGCTTTGCTCCTTTCTTCAAATGAGATTGTCGTTATCAGACTCACCCTTGCGGCAGAGCCTCTGTATCGTGTCTGTAATATACCATATCCGGCGTCAAATGGCTACAGGCCTGGGATTTTTTTCAGCGGCTCCGGCACGGGCTGAGTTCTGCAAAAGAACTCTATACCGGCTGTCAGGGGCATATATTTCAAGCTCTGAAACTGCGATGCCGACAAAAAAATACCCGGAAAGGGAGACAAAATAGTTGTAATCCACGGAGGAATATGGTATATTACCTTGATAACGGCTTAATAAGGGGGGAGAGTGGCTTGTGAAAGGTGACCCTCTAATGAGGAGTAAATTGCGATTAGCAAGCGGGTGGCAATTCAATGGATTGTTGGTAAAATCACCATGCTATTATGTTGAATGTTACAGGGATAGTTGTTTTATCAATTCGTATATGTTTTTTGACTTGAAAGGCAGAAGAAGATGAAGGATGAAGGAAGGGTAATTCGGCACAAAATTAAGGGCTTTACGTTAATTGAACTATTGGTGGTTATCGCGATTATCGCTGTATTATTGTCAATTTTAATGCCTGCGATGCGGAGAATCAAGGAGATGGCACGGGAATCGGCCTGCAAATCAAATTTGCGGAGCATAGGATTGGCCGTGCAAATGTACCTCGACGACTACGAACGAAAAATTCCCAATACGCAAAGTGCTAATCGACATCTATGGCATGCGCCGGACGGTATTACTTATCTAAAACCCGGTACCAGCGATAGTTATTGGGGTCTTTACTACTTAGATTACTTGAAAGAGACGAAGATTTTTGGCTGTCCGAGTTTACAGCGTGCTCCTGAAGGATTAATATACCAATATGCTAATCTTCCCCCTAAAGAAGCAATCCAGCACGCGGCGTTTGGCTTGAATCATCATTCGAGAAACAGGGGTCGAAATACAAATGATATTCACCGTCTTTCAGAATTCATTTTTTGCACCGACCACGCCGAACCGAGACCGGAGTGCGGAACCAGCGACGGTTTTCATAATAACGATACACCCGGCGCTATGAATCTTACGCAGTATCGAAGCGGCAGTCGTTTCCCGCAATATCGGCAAATTTTCAGACATAATATCAGGTACGCCGACGCCGACAGAACCGGCGGAAGGGCTAATGTCCTGTGGCTGGACGGCCACGTTTCCGCTATCGAAGAAACTACGGGAGACGATGTGCCGTTAAGGTGGTATACAGGCGATAAGCCGTAATAAAATATTATTAACGCATGGCAGAAGAAAATGAAGGATGAAGGAAGGGTAGCTCGACACAAAGTTAAAGGCTTTACATTAATCGAACTATTAGTGGTTATCGCGATCATTGCCGTATTATTGGCAATCATAATGCCCGCCATGCGAAAAGTCAAAGAATCGGCAAAGCAGACCATCTGCAAATCGAATCTGAAGAACATAGGTCTTGCAGTCTTAATGTACCTGGACGACAGCGACCGCAAATTACCCAATTACCGAAGTGGGAACGGATTTCTGTGGTACGATGCAGGCGGTAATTTGCTGCCTCTTAGCGATAGCACCGCTTACTGGGGCATTATCTTTAAGCCGTACCTGAAAGAGACGAAGATTTTCGGCTGCCCGAGCTTACGGCGTGTTCCTTCGCTGATTTATGACGTCGATCCCGACGCGGTCCAGGAGGCGGCGTTTGCTCTTAATTTTCATTCGGACGCCAGGAATAAAAGTACGACCGAACTGCGGCCGTCGGAATTTATCTTTTGTCACGACCATATGGAACCGAGACTTGAAAACAACGAGCGGGACATGTTCCATAATAATGACACTCCCGGTGCTATGAATTTGACGCATTACCGCGAAGGGGGCAGCCGTTCAGCACAGTATCGGGATATTTTCAGACATAATATAAGAATTAACCAACCGTTCAAGACCGGCGGAAGAGCCAATATTCTATGGCTTGATGCGCATGTCAATTCCCTCGAAGAAACTACGGGAGATGATGTGCGCAAGCGCTGGTATACGGGCGCACGAAAATAGTAATTGTACAATTCGACTGGGTTTTGAATTGTCATGCTGAACCCTGCGAATGCCTCAGGGCATGTACGTGTTTAGCCGGGGCAAAGCCATCCCCATCCCGATAAACGACAATCGGGATGAGGCTGCCACCCAATATCATTGATGGAAAACGTGTGGCAGCCTCAAGCGGCAGTCCCTCTGTCCTCCTCTATTCTTTCTCCTGTATTCTATCTTCTGTCTTTCAGCGATTTCCCATAATCGAGCGAATCGCAGTTTCAAGCTCCTCGGCCCTTTGAGAGCCGATTAGCAGCCGCTTGCCGTTTTTGAATACCAGTTGCACGCCTTTATTGCCGCTGACGTTATACGCCTTGCCGTTCCTGAAGCTGTATCTGATCCCCCATCCGCCGTATTCCCGGACGGGTTTATACTGCCGGGCGTAATACTCGCTCAATTCTTCCGGCCCGAACCTCTTGAAATGAATATGGAAAGGTAAATAACGAACGTACAAACCATCCGGGCGAACCTCGGTTTCCAGTTTCAAGAACAAAAATAGACCCGCTATAGCTATCGGCACGCCGATCCCGACAATCCCGCCCAGAACCATCTCCCACGTATCCTGCGAACCTTCCGGGGCGGTTTCTTTTATCAACGCAAAAACACTAATCACCACCGCCATGCCCATAGACAAATAAATCAGCCACCTAAGCCACAAGCCGAACTTCTGCTCTTCACGATAAATATTGTCAGTATCTCGAAGCATAATGTCTTGTTATTATATCACACAGTTTTCGCATAATAAATCCACTTCGAGCAGAAATAGATAGGCATTGTGAATTTTCCCACTCGGATGGTATCGCCGGATTCTCTATGCGGCGGGTAAGGGGCCAGCGGCGACGAGCTTCTTGCGAGTCGAGTCAACCGTAAGATTAAGACCTTCGAGGGTTCGCGCGCCAAGCAAAGCAAGGTCGCCGGCCTCTGCAAAAACCACTTCGTCTATAGTGAAGTGATTGGCCACTCGAAGGACGGCGAAACCAACGCTGCGGGTTACCACTTCGCCATTGGCCATGATAAAGCGGACGTCCTTTTTCTCTCGTTTGACGCTTATTTTCTCCAGCCTGGCCGATGGAATCCAGGTGTATTCGCTGCCGGTGTCCACCAGCAGCTTGCCAATGCGAACGGATTTTGAGCGATCAACGTGATTTTCGACTTTGCAGCTTGTATAAAAAGTACCCATATCAGTATTTTACTCCATTTGCCCCTATTCTTCAATTAAAATTTACTTTCGTTTGTCATGGATTATTCGAGTAGTAAGGCGGCAGCTTGCCCCACCTACCCTTTTGACTTTTGCCCTTTAACTTTTGACTTTCTTTGCTGGCTTCTGCTCTTCACGATAGATATTATCAGTCTCTCGAATCATAATTCCTTATATTTTATCGACCAGCCGCAACAAGCTAAGAATTAACTTCGGATTGAAAAGGTGTAGCCATATTTCCAGTCTTTGCCGCTCGTATCTTTCTCATATCCGTGGTTCAGCATTCTCCTTTCCCATTGACGGGCAGACGCCTCGGAAGTGAATTGCTGCATAACTCTGAAGTCGTTCGGGTTGCCACGTTCAACTTTTATTCTTTTCGGCTCATCGCTAAGTCCTGCATACCTCATATACACTCAACCCTCATAGGATTCTTTTCTATCATAATTGCTCTACTGTTTACATTGTCGGCCTGCCGTTAGAAGATTTTCTTATTCTGTTGCTTTGCCATAAGATTCTCGTAATGCTTCGGTGAGTAAATCTTTATTTTTCTCTACATCTTCTTTGTAAAGTCGAATTTTGTAACGCCCACTTTTACTGTAGCTTATCATTTCCAGCCCAGCTTCATCAAGCTGAGATTCGAACTGCTCACTTTTTCGTAGCTTAATACTTAGACGGAGAAATTTCTTTTTGGGGTGGAAATACGCAAAATTATTTGCCCTATCGTTTTCCATCAAACCAATATAGCCTTTGTTATAGTTTAGAGCAAAATTAGGGGCAAAGGTATGAATCAGTTTCAGTATTTCATCTGCTATTGTCACAGTGGCTGGTGAGGCTTTCTTCTCCCAATATGAGCGGTCGGCTGGAGGTGGAGGCGGTTCGGGACCACCAAGTTCAATACGATCGAGGATTTTAGTGCAATCAATTGTAATCTTTTGGCCGCATTGTAAAGTCTTCATTTGTATTGCGATAAGTGGTATATGGCCATTAAACAGACTTATAATATTTAAGAATCTACCCGTAATCTCTTCAGCAACGATAACAGCTATGTGGTCATATTGAGGATAGCGTTTTCGTTCTATGTCCCAGTACTCAATAGTCCTTATAATATGACTTTCATCAACCTTTCCTAATTGAACTTCTACTTCATACCTTTGTTCATTCTCACTGTCATATAGCAATAAATCAAGACGGCCGCCGCCAGGCTGAATTAGTTCCTCGTTAAGTAGTATCAAATCGCCAAGTCCTAAAATGGAGGGGTCATCTGAAATCTTTTTTTGTACCCATTTTTCATTGTAGACAGGATGATTTTTGAGATTGACCTGTTCAAATTTAGTAAATTCAAGTTCCGACATAATTATTTCCCCTTTACAAATCACCTTACCGGCTAGCCGCAGGGGGCATCGATTGTCTTGTCAATTTCTTATTCTTTGGGCCGCCACAGCATAATATCCATACAGTCTCGTGGGATGCCTTGTTGCTTTGCATAATCCGCAGCAAATCCCTGATAGCATTGACTATCCTTCTGTTTAAGCCTCTTNNTCGGCCAGCCGCCATGGGTGTCGATTACTTCGACAATCTGTTCTATTCAATTATTCTGGAAAAATCCTTTTCAACATATTTCACGAACTGGGGTTTTGTCTCTTGATACGTACTTCTCTTTGTTCGCATCAACCTAAAGTATTGCTATCTCTTCCGCCATTGTTCCTAAGCTGCCTCTGTGCTGTGCGGACATCTCGAAGGGTTAAGATTAGCACCATGTGGTGGAACAAGCAAGGAATTTTGGATCCGTCGGGTAAATGTTCTTGAGAAGGCTTTCTTTAGTGTTCAGAGTACAGCGGATAGCGTATGACGTGAAGCGTATCTAGGTTCTCAGTATTCTGTCTCCTGTATTCTGTA
>DQCG01000651.1 GCA_003533825.1 Phycisphaerales bacterium | reverse complement strand
CGAGCCGGCCAATTTGCCTTGATACTTCGTAACTTCATCGAATTGGGCGACAATCTCCCGCTTTGCATTATTCCATGCCTCATCCGATGGATAGAGATCTTCCAGCTTCCATTTGTGCTCGGCGGCAATTTCCGATCTTTCACAGCTCTGGGATAATGCTTCGGTCTGAGAGAATGCGAGAAATGTAATCTGTGTCATAATGATTATTCCTGATAACTTGTTCATATTTACTCCTTCTACATATTTCCTAATAGCTTTTCGCTACCTTGTTTTACTGCCGGCTTTGACTAACGTATCTTAAGGCCTAAATCCCATTCTTGTCAATCTTACGACTAAGAATTGCCGCCGGGCCGGGGCTGTCCGTTACGTTTTAGATGCTGCTGCGCCCATATTGCCAGTGCCGAGCCTATTAATAAAACGACGCCGAAAAGCAATTGGAAAATATTCATCGATTCTCCAAAGACCACATTGGATATCGCAAGGACGGTAAATGGCTGGGCCAGGATGACCAGCGCGGGAATTGTCGCCCCGATTCTTCTAATGGCGGCGTAGTACAGTGTATGGGCCAATGCAATCGATACGATCCCGGAAATAACTATACATGCCCACTGCCAGGCGCCCATTTGAGCCGCCGTCTCCAATTTGCCGAACAAAAGAGCAGACACGGCAAGGCCCGCAACGGTGTAAATGCTGATAACGGAAAAACCGCTGCGGGAATCGATGTCCCTGAAGGCGACTTTTACCGATAACGTATAAACGCCCCACATAAAAGCCGCGGCTTGTGCGATAATGATGCCGGTGATTATTCTTGCCTGGCCAAGGTCAACTTCATGGTACATCACTCCAATCAGCCCGACGACTGAAAGCGTCAGGCCTATCCAGAATCGTTTACTTCTGACCAGGGCCCGTTCCTCCGAGAATAAGATAAACGAGAAACCTGCGATCCAGATAATATTCGTTTTCGTCTGCAGCACCATAAATGCCGGGCCGATATAGTAAAACGCCGCCGCCCATAAACTCTGCATCAGGATATTCGCAACGCCTGGTAATATAGCTCTTCGCCATACCCTGTGATCGAGACTTTTCGTTCTGACTGAAAGAACGAGAAACGGCAGCCAAAACAGACAGGCCACCGAGTATCGCAGCAGGTTCTGTGTCCACGAATCCATATAACCGGTCAGGTACTTTATAAAAATAGGCCCCAACGACCAGAAGGTAAGAGAGCCAAGGCAGGCAAAGGTCGCCGAGACATCTACTTTTTGTATTCTTTTGTGTTCACTCACTAAGGGTCTCCAGATTTCCGGGTAAGAGTTCTGCGAGAACGGAAAAGCCAAAGTGTCAACGCAGCATTTCGAGGGCTATCTTTGCCACCTCCCGGCTGGCTTTTTTTTCGGCTAACGGCTCAGTCATTCTTGTCAACTCGCCGCTTAGCTTAGCCAGTTTGTCATTGTCTTTCAGAAGCTGCTCGATACTTGCGACAATCGGCTCGATCGAGGTGAAATGCGGCATGAACTCCGGCACTAATTTTCTGCCGGCCAGAATATTCACTAATGACAGGTATTTCGTTTTAATTACCCACCCAAACAGATGCCACAGAATCCTGCTGGACTGGTACATTATGACCATAGGGCAGCCCGCCGCGGCGACCTCCAGAGTCGCGCTGCCGCTGGCAACGATTGAAAAATCGACCGACAGGGCGGTCTTGTTAACCGAGTCGACGCTGTATTGACATTCGAAGCCGGGGATTTGTGCCGCTCTTAAAATCCCCTCCCGCCCGGCATCCACCGCTACGGCGACAAATGTCGCTGCGGGGTTTTTTTCCTTCAGACATAGTGCTATCTGCTGCATCGGCTGCCAGAGCGATTCGATTTCCGCCGCTCGCGAGCCGGGCATAAGGGCGAACCTGGCCTTTTTCGACTCAAAATCCACATATTGCTCGTGCCGTGTGACAGCAATCTCCAATTTATCCAGAAGCGGATTTCCTACGAAAACCGCATCCATACCTCGCTTGCCGAACCAATCCTGCTCGAAAGGCAGTAAGCAGCATAGCTTATCGCATCGTTTGCGTAGCTTACGGATTCGCCAGCCGCCCCAGGCCCAAAGTTGCGGGGCAACGAAGAACAGCGTCTTTATGCCCGCTTTTTTCGCGGCTTTCGCAACGTGAAAGTTGAACGAGGGCGAATCGCAAACGATCACCAAATCGACGTTATTGCTTTTCAAATAGCGACTTATGCGCTTTATAATCTTATAGAAGCGGGCCACCTGGCTGAAGGCCTTGTAAATCATCGCTGCTTTGCCGGTGGTGTTTTCGAGCAATTCGCAGCCGGCCTGGGCCATTTTTGGCCCGCCGACGCCGACAAATTCGATGCCGGGCCGCATTTCCTTCATATCGCTGATCAAACCGGCACAATGGGCATCGGCGCTTGGCTCGGCGGCGCTTATAAAAACTCGATGTTTCTTATCATTGTTCGGCATAGGCGTACTTGTTAACAATATTTCGCAAAAACAGCAATACTAATTTCGCCGGAGGGACAATACTCATCAACAAGATTTACGAACCTAACGCCGATCACAGAAAACTAATAAATTGGCTTTGATTGGCTTTGTTTTCACCAAGTGTCCAATCGCGATTATTTTCTATAACTCCTTCCTATAGTTGATCTTGTGTCTATTCAAGCCGGCGGCAAATTGACTTTGTTTTTTCAAATTCCTTTTTCTAATCTTGACGTAGAACGCTGAACTCAGTCCTTGGGACTCCTTACGGAGAACACTGAACGATAAAATTGGCTTTGTTTTTTCTAATTCCATTACGCATTACGCAGAACGCAGCACGCAATACGAGCAAATTGGCTTTGTTTTTTCAAATTGCATTTCTTTAGACACAGATTTACCCTGATTAACACTGATATTTGTTGTTTGTCATTCTCCGCAGGACACCTTACGGTGCAGCGAAGGCGGGAATCCACCACTAATTCTCCAATTAACTAATCAACTCAACTTCCACTACGAACTACCAACCATGAACTACAAACTAATACATTTGTTAGGTATTATACTAAATTTAATCCCAAAAATCAAGCTCTTTCTGAGAATAACTCCATGAGACGAAATTCGTATTGTGTGCTGTGGAATGCGTTTTAGGACGCTCGAATTCTGTATCCTATATTCTTATTTTTATTGCTCTTTTGACTGATTACGAGGTAGTTTTGCTCGCAATTCTTTGGCTTTTTCGGGCTTGTCCCAGGCTTGGTAGAGGGTGATTAGGTTGTTCATAGATTCTATTGTGTGTGGGTGAGTGTCACCGAGTTTGAGGCGGCGGCCTTCGAGGGCTTCGAGTAATAACTGTTCTGCTTTATTGTAACGAGCTTGCTCTTTGTAAAGCACAGCCAAGTCGTTCTTGGTTTCCAGTGTGTCCGGATGGTCATCATACAACTTCTGTCGCCTGCCTTCCAATGCCTTCTTGAACAGAGGTTCTGCTTCATCATACCGCTTCTGCTTTGTAAGCAGCACGGCATAGCCGTTTATGAAGTCGAGGGTGTAGGGGTGTTCTTCGCCCAGTTCGCGGTGTGCAATCTCCAGCATCTCAGTGAATAGATTCTCTGCTTCTTTGTAACGGTTTTGAGTCGTATATAGGCGTGCAAGACCATACATGGATACCAATGTGTACACGTGTTTGTCGCCAAGCACCAGGCGCTGTGCCTCCAATGTCTTGACAAACACTGGCTCAGCTTGCTCGTACCGGCCCTGCTCTCGGTATAGATTGGCCAGTGTACTCGCGTAGTAGAACTCATTCTGGCTCATCGGCCCAGTGTACTTGGTATTCTTCATTGTCTCCGTAAAAAGCCGCTCTGCCTCCTCGTACCGGCCTTGGGCAGTGTATACCCAAGCTAGGTTGCACCCGGCAACAAAAGCTCGCCCAGCCTTCTCTCCCCCTATCTCATGCTGGACCATCGGTAATAGCTCGTCGTACAACGATTCCGCATCTTTGTATCGGCCCAGGCACAGGTACGAATAGGCAAGGCCGTTCGTAGCGCCCACCACATGTTCCATAGGGTCTATGTGTTGCCTGATTGGGAGAATCTCGGTCCACAGGCGCTCCATGTCGTGATACCGTCCCTGGTCCCAGTAGACCCAGCTGAGTTTTCTCATAGGCCTAAGCGTAGCCCGATGCCCCTCACCAAGGTACAACCGACCTATTCGGTTAGCACTCAGGAAGTGTTGTTCAGCCTTCGTTAACTCGCCAATCGCACGGTACGTCATCCCCAACGTAGTGCGGATGGTCGCCTCAATGAGTGGCTTGTCCTTAAACTTGCCCTCAAGGCTTTTGGAAGCTGCATCGAGCATGTAGCTTGCGGTTGCTTCACCGACCCTAGCCTTATACACCGAGCCGAGAACATCATTTTCCAGGAAGTCAGCGATGAGCTGCGCCTCTGCACGGGCGCGGGCCTGGCCAATGGCGAAGATCGTAGAAACCACAATTCCTGCGATAAGCACTACCAGCACCGCGGCAATACCACTTACCAATACGCAGTTTCGCCGCACAAACTTCTTCATTTTGTAGCCTGTGCCAGGTGGCCCGGCGATTAGTGGAGCGCCTTTTAAGTAGTTCTCGATATCATCTGCAAGTTCGGAGGCCGAGCGATAACGTTCAGCGCGTTCCTTGCGCATTGCTTTAAGGGGAATCCATTCAAGCTCCTTATGTAGTTTTTTGGCAAGCGTTGAAATCTCAGTCCGGCGACTCTGCGCGACCTTTTTAGCATCATCGCCCAGACTTGCCAAACGGGTGCTTGGTGTCTTGGGATCGGTTTCGCGGATGACTTTTCGAACGTGATCAATCCCGCCTTCGCGAAGTGTGTCGGGATCGAATGGCAGAACGCCAGTTAACAGGACATACAGCAGCACACCCAACGAATAGATATCCGAGCGTGTATCAATATCCACGCTGGCCATATCGGCCTGCTCAGGACTCATGTACTCCGGCGTGCCTAACAGTTGGCTGTCCTCAGTAGCCAGTGTCCGTTCAGTCAGCGTCATGCTGATGGCTTTGGCGACGCCGAAGTCGATAATCTTCGGAATCGCCTCATCTCGCTCCACAGAGACAAGAATATTTGACGGTTTAATATCACGGTGAATGATACCTTTCTGATGAGCATGATGGACAGCGAGACAGACTTGTCGGAATAGAATCAGCCGATCCTCGATAGTGAGCTTATGGCAGTCACAATACTCGGTAATAGGCAGACCCTTGACGTATTCCATCACAAAATAAGGTCGGCCGGCCTCTGTCGTGCCGGCATCATAAACATGAGCGATATTAGGATGGTCCAGCAGAGCTAAAGCCTGACGTTCGGCCTCAAAACGTGCGACGACTCGTTTCGAATCCATACCCGGTTTGATGACCTTCAGAGCCACTCGGCGTTTGATAGGCCGCTCCTGCTCTGCCAAATAGACAATCCCCATCCCGCCTTCACCGAGGATGCTCAGTAGTTTGTATCGGCCAATCTGACCTCCGGGTTTCTCCATAAACACGTTCAGAGATGCCGTTGGAACAGCTTGTGGATCGGCGCTGGAGGAACTTGATTGCTCCTCAGGTACCGGCCCTGGGGCTTCCTTGCCGATAGACAGAAGCTGGTTGAGTTGCTCAGGGTCCAGATCAAATACCGATTTCTTGCTCATCGTTCTGCACCGCAATTAGACGAACATTAATCGCTCATCGCCAACAGCATGTGTTTCCGCGATTCTATATATAAATACTGCAATTATGTGCCATCTTGCGCCATATTTGGAAGAAATCGCATAATTTCGGATAATTCTTCGTCGACCTGTTCCTCAGAGACGACCAAACTGCGCAAATGGCTCATCAGAGCTGTCTGAAAACGCCGTTTGACTGTAACCATCATATTGGACGCCTTGGCCTCGCTCTCGACGGCATATTTTCGGCAGATTTCTTTCATCGAAGGCGGTTCTGTCTTCTCCATGATTGGATCCAAAACTCGGTCGCCGAAGATGTGCCAATGCACTGTTTTGCCATCTTCATGACATTTTGCTTCAACCTCTCCCAGAACCTGTTCGAGCAGCGACGAGACCCATGCATAATTGAAAGTATCTTCGGGAGTCAACTCTGAGGCAGCCTGTCGCAATTCGGGTAAATCTGTTACATCCAGCGGAACGAGCTTGCTCTTTGGGATTCGCTTCTGTGCGGCCTGCCCGGTTCTGGCGGTGATAAGATAGCGATTTAACGCGATAAGCATAAATGACCGAAAGCGTCCTTTGGACTGGTCCGCCTTCTGGATGAGACTTCGACCCAGAACGACTTCATGAAAGAATCCCTGGGTCAGGTCCTTTGCCTGTTCGTTGTCATGACCTTTACGCCGGAGATAGCAATAAACGGGTTTCCAGTACTTACTTAGTAACAGATCGATCAGAGCTCGATTTTTGTCATCGTCACTCGAACCGACGTTCTCAATAATAGACCAATGGGTTGTCAGAAATGCCTCCCCCACCCCACCCATATCTGTCACGTCATTGTGCTTCATGACCGGCGCCTCCACTCACTATGTTCTCAGGAATCCGTCAACCGCACAGTCTTGTCCAAATATCTGAAATTCTATTCTAAACAATAAGCCCTTGAATAGCAAGTATTTACTGCTTCATCAACTAAATTTATTCAAATAAATTTGGCGACCGGCGCAATATCGAGAATTTTTCCAGTGTTTAAAGGTAGAAGCTTTTGGTGAACAAGCCTTTGGAAGCGTCTGAAAGGTTCACCATTGGCGATTATTAATAATTATTTTACGTCCCTTGAACAAAAGGGCAGAAAGATAGGTGTAAAATGAAATGGTCAGATAGTTACAGAATGAAGATGGTGTTATTTGTATTTGTGTTGGCGATAGTATCAACGGCTGGGGCAGAAATCATCTACGTTGATGCGGATGCGCCAACGGGAGGACGAAATGGCTTAAGAGCAGATGGCCAAACTTGGGGGACAGCTTACAAGTATCTTCAAGATGGCCTGGGAGCAAGCATCTCCGGGGATCAAATCTGGGTGGCCGACGGCATTTACAAACCAGATGCGAATACTGGCAATTCTACCGGCACCGGCGATCGGTTCGCAACGTTTGAGCTTAAAAATGGCGTGGCGATTAAGGGTGGCTACGCGGGGTTCGGTGAACCAGACCCAAATGCCCGGGATATCGAGGTGTATGAGACTGTCCTGAGCGGCGACCTGCTTGGTAATGATAGGCAGGCCTTTGCCAACAATTACGAGAACAGCTACCACGTTGTTACCGGCAGCGGGGCAAACGACACAGCCGTACTAGACGGCTTCATCATTACTGC
>DQCG01000604.1 GCA_003533825.1 Phycisphaerales bacterium | reverse complement strand
CTACACAGCAAGCCCTAAGTAATTGCTATTGCTGACTTTAAATAAATTTAAGTTCCGCAAAATTGGCTTTGTTTTTTCAACTTGGGTATAAACCACGAAGAGCACGAAGAACCACGAAGAAACCTGAAATATTAAAATATTAAATAGTAAATCATAAATCATAAATGACAAAATCACCTATAGTGATTTTGTTAGGTATTATACTAAATTTAACCCAAAAAATCAAGCTATTTCTCAAAAAAATTCCGTGACTCGCCGCATATCAATTAAACGCAGAAAAAGAACAATAATCAATAGACAATAGAAAATAATAAATATCAAGGTCTCCATTACACGGCGTTCATTATTCGTATTGCGTGCTTCATATTGCGTATTGAGCCTATGTAGGGTTCGATGCATCGCACCATTTCACCATCCACTCTCGGTGCGATTTATCGCACACTACCGCCATCAGCGTTCACTTATACCACTTGTGCCATAGGTATAGGTATCTGTGGTTTCATGTCTTGAAAATCAAAACGGCCACCGCCAACCTCGCCCGTAAACGACCTCTACCATGACCCAGCCGTCTTTCTCTGATAATCCATTATGCTCTGAATTTGGAAACTTCACGCACTGGATATCATTATAAATGACAATCCAAACCGGTCCGCGAGGAAACCTTTCTTTTAGATCGTATATACGGTATATACGGTAAGGGGAATTGTCACCAGAAAGGTTTTTGAAAACACGGGAATTGCTGGAAAAACCTGCTGGTATTAGCTCAGCATCTGCTTTCGTACAAAAGTCATTAAAATCTGCTTCGAATGAATAAATATAGCGTCTATCAAGAAGCCCTCTACTATCCTCACTCCTTCTATTAGCTTTTTCACCGGTAATCGGCTCTCGGCCGGCTAAAAAACGATAAGACGCCCCCCCCTCCCTGCGCAATCGAAGCCCGAGAAATACCAGAACAACAACAGCTATGCCGATGAATACCAGAGATATCTTAATGATATACTTCTTCATAACTGATCTCATTACAATTTACTTGGGGGCTATCAATTTTTTGTAGGATGGGCAAATTTTTGCCCATGCTGTTTTTATTCTCCGGCGAAATCCTCTCCGAAATTGCCGTCATAATCATTCAATATCCTGTGTTGGTAAAAACCATCACGAACAAACTTGTGATACGTCGACCAGGGCCAGTCCTCAACGGCTTTAACCAGTCCATGCTTTAACGGATTGTAATGAATATAATCGACGTGCTTATCCAAATCCTCCTGTTCCCGAATCTGATGTTCCCAGAACCGCCTCTGCCAAATGCCGCGCTCCCGCTTTTTCTCCCGCGAAAGGCTTTGTCCGGATTCATACCCGCCGGCCTTGAGATATCGACGCGTAAATCTTTTTTTAATTAACATCCAACGTGTCGAATAATCATTATCGCCCTCCGGCAGACGCCACAGACAATGCAAATGATCCGGCAACAAACAAAGAGCCGTCACCTCGAACGGTCGATTTTGCCGGACGTTTTGCCACGCGGACCGAAGGCATTCCCTCGCAATATCATCCGCAAGAAAACGTTTCCGTTTATATGTCACCACCGTAAAGAAATAATACCCGCCGCAGAATTTGGCACGTCGATATTGCGTCATATCATTGCTAATAAAAAATGTGACCAATCCCCCACAAGCAATCAAATTTTCGTAGGATGGGCCACTTGTCCCAAAGGGACATGTCGCCCATGCTGTTCATGCCCCACAAAAATAAAAGTCATCACAGGATCCGGAACGTTGATATTGTTTCAGACCATTTCCAATAATAAAAAAACCGCATGGGCAAAAAATTTGCCCATCCTACAAAACCTATTAGACATTATCTATTCAATGAATCCTTCTCTCTCCATAACTCGGCGTACTTCTTCAAAAACTGCTGAGATGTTTTCTTTTGGGAATCTTAGCTGACCAAGGCCACTAATATTGGAGAATTCTTTACAGCCATCTTCAAGCAGAACTATGGCTTTTTCAACGCCAAGCCTGCCCTGAAAAAGCCCGACCTCATGTATTACATTCATTCGGGCCTGCATTTCTCCATCAGCCTGCTCATCTTCTGCTGTCATTATTAAGAAGGCTATAGCAGCATCATCCATCAATTGAGCAAGGCGGGTAATATTTGTGACACCTGCCACAGGAATTCTATTGAATTCGTCCCAAGGTAGATGGAGCCTGTCTTGAATGAAATCTTTTAGATCTTTCCAGACCTTCGACCGCCCATGCCCAATAAAAACATTCTTACCTATATGCTTGTCCTTTCGTTCTTTCTCATCTATATTTTCAATATGTGATCCTACTCGTCTGGTAAGCTTACATAGTTTTTCACATGAACGGAAAGGATGTAACAGAGAATTTGTCTTGGCAATAACAGATATGTGTGGTGGTGTTTTAAAACCAGCTTGTATAGCTATCATATCTCGTGACATTCGCTTCCCAGAGGGTGCATAAGCATCAACAAAGTCGGATGCTGATAATACCTTCTGATTTTTAATAGTTCCGAAAAGATCTTGCAAGAATTTATCGATCTTTCGTTCATCTAATGTTGTTGAAAGAATGGATAGTAGTTGCGACTTCGACTCCTCAAAGCATTCCTTGGCCTCTTGAGACGAAGACTCATACATCTTAATATCTGGATTTCCGGCAACTTCATGGATTACATCCACAACACCATCAAACTCATATTCTCTCCATTCACCGACAGTTCCTTGTACTGCAAATGTTTCCTTAGTTCCCCATTCTATGCTGAAACATGCTCCCGGTGGAACAGGCTTGAAATCTTTATAATAAATCCTTGAATGGTATCCAAGCCATGAGCCACTCCACGATTTCCCCAATTCTTTTGCAGTATTTAGAAGCTTATCTAATTCAGTAGAATCTATTGACTTTGCCATTTCAGACAAAGTATCGGCAATACGATAGATTTCAGAAACTTGATCCATTTTTATCGACCTAACTATCTTTTTCAAATGTTTTATTAAATAAGCCAATATGCATTTTATGATTGTCGAGTTTCGTATCTAACGCAAGGTCTCCAAAAGATTGGTCAATACGACCTCGCTAAACGTCCGAGAAGTTTATTTTAATAGAATGAGGCTGGTTATCAATCTTATTTGTTGTATTCTTGTTTTAATGTTCTTGATATGGTATACTTACGCGGCCGGTTTGTCCGGCAGGGTTTTTGTTGGTTGGTTTTGGGCTTTTAAGTAAGGATGATAAGCTGATATGGGCAGGATTTATTCTTTGGTCATTCCGAGCGGAGCAAAGCGGAGTCGAGGAATCTGTTTTTTAAATAGATTTCTCCACTTCGGGCCACTTTGTGGCCCTAGGGTCGAAATGACGAAGGCATTTCGAAGGTCTCATGCTGAGGAGAAGATTTGATGCTATTGAACCGCTTTTGTAGAATTCTTTTAGTGATATTTATGATTTCAACAGGATTTACAGCAAAAGACGCCGGGGCGCAGACGTTCGCCGAGCGGCTCGGGTGGCCGGAGGGGACCAGGGCGGTGATTTTCCACGTTGACGATGCGGGGATGTCTCATAATTCGAATATGGGCGCAATAAAGGCCATCGAGGACGGCGTGGCTACCTCGACGAGTATAATGATGCCGTGCCCGTGGGTGCCGGAACTGAGCGCTTATCTAAAAGAGCATCCGCAGGTTGACGCCGGGGTGCATCTTACACTTACGGCCGAATGGAAAAAATACCGCTGGGGGCCCGTCGCGGGCAAACCTGCGGTGCCGGGACTTGTGGATTTGGAAGGTTGTTTGTGGCACGGCGTCCAAGACGTAGCCGCCCATGCGACGGCCGACGAGGTCGAAACGGAAATGCTCGCCCAGATCGATAAGGCCCTGGCGATGGGCATCAAACCCACACACCTGGATTCGCATATGGGAACGTGCTTCCATCCGCTGTATCTCGAACGCTACGTTAAGGTCGGCATCGAAAAGCAGATTCCCATCCTTATGATGGGAGGGCACATGCAGCATATTAGTGCCGAGGCCGAGGCCGCTGCTTTGAAACCGATGGTATATCTGATCGCCAACCGGGTATGGAACGCAGGGCTGCCGGTAATCGACGATCTGGTCACATCCCCGACCTCGGCGGACAGCTACGAAGGCCGGAAAGAGCAGTTGATTAAACTGCTGGACGAAATGAAGCCCGGCATTACGGAAATCATCGTCCACTGCACCGTGCAGACGGAGAACTTCTCGCACATATCCGGCTCCGGCCCGGTCCGCGAGGCGGAAACGCGACTGATGACCGACCCGGACGTTAAGAAATTCATCGAAAACGAAGGAATCATCCTAACGACCTGGCGCGAGCTGCACCAGCGGCGCCGGCGCGTTAAAAATGAATCGGAGTAACATGAGCCAGAAAAATAATAAATCCAATAGAGCAAGGCAGCGCCAGAGATTGTATGACCGCTACTGCCGGCAATTGGCAAAGTTGCACGGCGTGCCTGAGAATATCGTCGATCTGCTCAGGATGGCCGATGAGAGGTACAACGAAATACGCGAACTGCTCTGGAAGGTCGAAGAGGAGGCGGGGATAGCAGAACTGGAAAACAAGGACGGCGAGACTTTATCTCAGCTCGCATGGGATTACGCGAATGAGAACGGCTGCATGCCCTACGAAGAGCTGATTTGCATCCTGGGTGAGTTCCACGGCAGAGCGGCGATAGAAGACTAAAACGCTGCACTGTCCGGAAGAATCCCGACGGGGCTGCGAACAACCTAATCTCAAAACCGTATATCCTTAGATATAGTCATTTCACTGATTAAGGTTATGCGGGAGATTGAGAGATGGATGTTCTGAAATTCAAATCAAATGTACAAGGCCCAGGTCATAATTTCATTTTAGTGCTGTCTATGCTCACGCTTTTGACAGCGCCGGTTTCGGCTCATGCACGGGACGATAACGCTGTTGCGACCCTGCGGCAGATCGGTAAAACATTCGCCGCAATCGCAGAGAAGGCTTCGCCTTCAGTAGTGGTGCTGACGGTCGATAAACCACTTTCAGGCAGACAGCCCATAGACGAAGAATTACGGATATTCATGCAAAGAGACAAGCTGCCCGCACCACCTTCGGAGCCTGTGGGTGAACCTCGACCATTGCGGCCGGATCGACCACGCTCACGGATGCGTCCTGTCCGGATACAACAGCCCGGCGGGAGAGTACAGGGTCTCGGTTTCATCGTATCGGAAGACGGCCATATTCTGACGTGCAATCATATTGTGAATGATACACAAAAGGTGGAGGCGAAGCTTGCAGACGGGCGCCAGTTCGAGGCTGAGATAGTAGGAACGGATCCGGAAACCGATATCGCCGTTTTAAAGATTGATGCGAATAACCTGCCGACCCTCAAGCTCAGCGATTCCGATTCGCTCGAAGTGGGTGACTGGGTTATCGGGATAGGCAATACGATGGGATTGGGCCGTACATTTGCCTACGGGNNTAGAGGACCTCGTGCAGACGAGCATCAATCTCCAACGCGGCGATGGCGGTGGACCGCTGCTGGATCTCGACGGAAACGTCGCCGGGATGAATGTCGCCACCATAGGCGAAACCAGCGGCACTGGAATCAGCTTCGCAATTCCCGCCGGCATGGTCAAAGAAATTTACGAACAGCTAATCGAAACGGGAGCCGTCGAACGCGGCTTTCTCGGCATTGCTCTCCAGGATGTGAACGCAAAGATAGCCGAAGCCCTTGGTCTTGAAACAACCGATGGGGTGCTTATCACCGACGTAATCAAGGATTCAGCCGCCGAGAAAGCAGGGATCAGAAAAAACGACATATTCGTGGAATTCAACGGCAAGGCGATTGAATCAGCCAGCCGGCTGCTCATCAGCGTCGCGGAAGTTCGACCCGGTACAGAAGTGGAAGTGGTCGTGCTGCGGGATGGGCAGCGTCAAAAACTGACCGTGACGCTCGGCAAACGCCCGTCGATGCAATCCAAAACAGAAGACGATGTTCTGAAAACGCCCTAAAATGCGATAGTGACATTCAGGATTACGCCGGGGCTTTTTACTTTGTCGAGAACTTAAATACCGTCGTCGTGTCGTATTTTTCGCCGGGACGCAGGACTGGCGAGGGGAAGTGTGGCTTGTTGGGCGAATCGGGGAAGTGCTCGGTTTCGAGGCAATAGCCGTAATGATTCTGATAAACCTTGCCGGCTTTGCCCTTAAGATTTCTCATGCCGTTTGCAGTATATAACTGCACGCCGGGCGCGGTTGTGTAGACTTCCATAATCCTGCCGCTGCCCGGCTCATACACACGGGCGGCGAGGATGAGCGAGCCATCGGAGTTTTTCAGCACGTAGTTATGGTCATAGCCGCGAGTCTCGGCAAGCTGCTCGATTCTTGCCCCGATTGTTTTAGGCTCGGTAAAATCGAGGGGCGTACCTTTTATGCTGAGGATTTCACCGGTGGGGATTAGTGCCTTATCGCCGGGCGTGTAGAAGTCGGCGTTAATCATCATCTCGTGGCCCAAAACGTCGCCGCTGCCGGCCCCGGCGAGATTGAAATAGGCATGGTTGGTCAGGTTCACGACGGTCGATTTATCCGTCGTCGCCCGGTAGTTAATCTTCAGCTCGTTTTTGTTTGTCAGCGTGTAGGTTACGGTGCAATCAAGATTGCCGGGAAAACCTTCGTCGCCGTCTTTACTGAGATAAGTAAAACGCACGCCCGCTCCTTCGTCATTCCGGAATCCCTCGCCTTTCCACATAACCTTGTCGAATCTTTTTTGCCTGCCGCCGTGGATGTGATTTTTGCCTGAATTCCGTGTTATCTTATACTCGACCCCATCAATAGTGAAACTTGCATTTGCAATGCGATTGGCATAGCGCCCGACGACGGCACCGAAAAGCGGATTTCTCTTAATGTATGGGTCGAGCTCATCAAATCCGAGATTGATGTCGGCCAATCTGCCGTCGCGGTCCGGCACCTCAAAATCGACCAGAATCGCTCCATAGTCCATAACCGTCGCCCGCAGACCGTTAGCATTGACCAGCTCATATAAAGTGACTTGACTGCCGTCGGCGGTTTTGCCAAACAGCTTCGATTTTACAGACGTCGCTTCAGCAAAAGTCGAGAAAAAGAGAATTGCCGGCAGTATCCACATTGAGATAATTTTATTAGTCATAGCTCAAACCTCGAATCGATTATAAATATTTCATTACTCCGGTTACCTTTGAATCTCTGTACATTCGGTATTGTTAGATTATAATCATAAATATCCAGGAAAAGAAGTTTTTGCAACGGTAAAAAAAGGAGCGAATATGGAAAAACTTGGCGTAGGGATTATCGGCTGCGGCGCGGTGGCGGAGGAATATATAAAGGCCTTTGAGAAAGACGAACGCTCGGAAATCCGTGCCCTGGTCAGCCTGAAGCGTGCAAATGCGGAACGTTATCGTGACCGGTACGAATTGGATTGTGCGATTGAAACCGACGCCGCAGAGATGCTCCGGCGTAAAAATACGGACATTGTCGTGGTCTGTACGCCTCACAATCTGCATACGAAATACGCCGTCGACGCCGCCGAGGCCGGCAAGCATATCATAATCGAAAAGCCGGTGGCCATAACGCTGGAAGATATGCGAAAGCAGCAACAGGCCGTGAAGAAGGCCGGAGTCAAGACACTGGTCGGTTTCGTGCTGCACTGGAATCCGCTGCTGATGACAATCGACCGGCTAATAACGCAGGGTGTTTTCGGCAACATCTTCATGGTGGAGGTCGATTATATGCACCGGATATGGATGACGACCGAGGAGAAATGGTATGCGAGCAGACAGCAGAGCGGTACGGCGATCCTGACCGGCGGCTGTCACGCGATAGATGCGCTGCGCTGGTTTGCCCGCAGCGAAGCTAAGGCAGTTTGCGCTTACCAGGTTAAAACGGAAAATCCCATCGAGTACCCCGGCACCATTTCAGTCAACGTCGAATTCGAGGACGGCAAGATCGGGCGCAGCACAACGACATTCGACGCACAGATGCCGTACAGATTCAACATCGGTGTCTACGGGACCGAGGGCACGATTCGCAATAATGAAATCTTCGCCCCGAAGCTCTTTGACGGACAGACTGATTTTATGAAAATCCCCTGCATCCTGCCGGACAGTGCCGACGTTGCCCATCATCCCTTCGAAGGTGAGGTGTCGCATTTCCTTGATTGTATCATTGAGGACAAGCGGCCATACCCGGATTTGGAAGATGCGGCACAAACTCACGCTATATGCTTCGCGGCGGATGTTTCCGCCGAATCGGGCAGGCCTGTGACTATCAGCGAACTGGACGGCAGGTCCTGACCTGTTACATGTTCGAGAATTGAAATGATTAATATCTCAGGAACGCTTTCGAAGGGGTGGATGGCCAGGGCACTGGGTGTACGTTTTGACCGTGAGTACTATTTCAATCCGGACAGACGTTATGCTATTGACTGCGAGTGCAACGAATACGCGGCGGCACAATTTCCCGGGATGCGACTTTTCTATTCGGAATCCAACCTGGGACAGATTGACTACCGGGACAACAGGCAGATTCAGATCGGAGGCATTCAGCCGAACATGATTCTCGGTATGCTTCTGGGCGCACATTTTGTCCCCCACGACAGTTATGACGCCGATATAACGCCGGGTTGCCTGTCGGGAAAGGGTCTGGACGATTTGCCGGCACCGGAAAGCCTGCTCGACCGTGAGCTTGTTAAGCTTTTCGACGAGCAGATTCGCCGGGTACAGAACGATTCGGCAAAGCGGCTTCGCGCGATCCCGCCGTTCTTCTGGGACACATCCGGCCGGGCCGTCATACACGGAACTATGACCACTGCTCAGAAATTCCTCGGAGAGACTTTCTTCATCGATATGATGACAGAACAGCAGCGATGCCTGAAAATCATGAATTGGATTGGTGAAGCATTTATCATTCTCTGCCGGCATTTTTCCCAAATAGCTGAATTGCCAATAACCGGTGTGCATGTCGGCGAATGTTCATCATGCATGGTCAGCCCGGAACTTATCGAAAAATTCGTAGTGCCGGTGACATCGAAAATCGGCGAAAATCTCGGACCCATCCGGCTGCATTCCTGCGGGCCAGGCACAAATCATCTGCAGGTCTTTTCGAAAATCTCAAATCTCCGCTGCCTCGACCTCGGCGGCGATACATCAATAAGAAAAGCACGGCAGATTTTCGGAAAAGATATGCTGATAAGCGTTGCCCCCCTGCCGGGTGACATGTCGAACGAAAACACCGAGCCGATAATAAGCTGGGCCGAACGTATTCTCGAAGATAACGAGGGCGGCAATCTGGAATACGTATATCACGTCGAGGAAAATTACAATATCGGTACGATTCATACCCTGACGGATTTTGTAAAGAATCAGCCGGACTTCAATAAACCTTCATTGAATTCAGCTTAATTGCAAGCCTGACTGGAACTCTGCCCCGAAAATCACAGGCTTAGCTTTTATAAAGCTCCGCCGTCCCTGCTTACATAACACTCCATCCTCTGTCAATTCTGCTTGACGTCAACGGTAGTTGTTACGGTTCGCTTCTCTTCGCCTGCTTTAGATTTCATGTCTGTTTCGTTTTTGTCTAAAACCAGGATAAGGCGGCCTCCGATTCGCTGATAACGCTGTTCCCTTGTCGATTCGGAATTGAACTTAATAAGCAAAAACCTGCCTTTCGTCTGAGTCTTGAACGAGCCGGCTATCGGATAGCCCCCGGCGTCAATCCAAAGTGTTACATCTCGCAGCATTGTCGAGCTTATTCCGAATCTTGACTCCTTGCGCTGGGATTTCAAATGCCATCGCCGGCACGAAACGCCCCGGTACACATCAGGTTCGTTCTCAAGAAATTTGAGCCCGTCCAGCTCTTTTGCCAGATGCAGGTCGTATTGCACCAACTGCCCAGCACGCAGTATGGAAAATTCCCGAAAGAGCCTGTTATCTGAAATCTTACCGGCAACCATGAGCGTCAGAGTATTGGCATCCGCCGTGATGACAAAATCCGCCTGCTCAAGCAGTTTGGATTCTTCGTCCTTGACCTTGGATAAACGATCACTGATGTGAACCATCGCACGAATTGAATCTTTACCATCAAGCTTCTCCAACCGAGCGACAAGGTCGGGAACTTGATCACCATAGCTAACGCCACAGATTAATCCAACCACGGCAAGAAATATATTCCTAAAAGATTTGGGCGCCATAGATAATTTCTCCACGTATTAGTAATATTAAAACTTTAGTTCAGAACAACAGTGGATATTTTATATGTTTCTGAAGTTTATGCCATATCTCTCTGTCAATTTCCGAGTCAATCAGAGGAGAAAATCCAAACTTGGCGTAGAGATTAATCGCAGAAATTCTAACGCTCTGAGTGGTCAGGTATGTTTTGCCGTGCCCAAGCTCTTTTAGTCTGTTGCATATTATAGTGAGAAGTGGTTT
This sequence comes from Phycisphaerales bacterium, assembly GCA_003533825.1. GTDB lineage: Bacteria > Planctomycetota > Phycisphaerae > Sedimentisphaerales > Anaerobacaceae > JAFGPJ01. The sequence continues at coordinate 1,256 of DQCG01000604.1, read as the reverse complement.
AGCAAGCCCTTTGCCCTGCTGCTCGGGAATTATCGCTAACCAGTGGATTCTGCCGGGCGATTTCTCATCGGGATTATCAAGCCATGCCGTGGCCGTTCCAATAATATTATCTTCGCTGTCACAGAGAAAACACTGTCGATCGGAAAGCAACTCTGTATCGGTTCCGAATTGCTCTCCAAAAAGGTCCGGCGTCATCCTGGTATACTCGTCGGCAAGCGACTGGACCGCCTGCCAGTGTTTTTCATATCCCCGCTGGTACCATCGGATCGAATAACCGGAAGGCAAACTGTATTCGGGGATATTGTCGAGATTCTCTCGAATCATCTTCACATCGATATATTCTCGGATAGGATCCATGTTATCCAACAAATGTTCAAGTCCTCAGGACAAATCGATCAAGGTTTCTTCGTGGGCATTTGGGCTTTAACGTCCTTACGCCAGACGGCAAGATGCTTGCGAAGTTCCTCGGCCTTTTCGGGCATCTTTTCGGCAAGATTGTTCCGCTCACCGATGTCATTTTTGAGATTATACAGTTCGACGTGATTATCCTCGAAATACTCCAATAGTTTCCAGTCACCCTGCCGAATCGAACCGACCGGGCTGGTCGTCGGGTAATAGTGAGGATAATGCCAGTAAAGGGCCTGTCGTTTAAGTTTTGCTGACGGATTTTTCAACAGGGGCACGAGACTTATACCATCCATGTCGGCATTGTGTTCGGCATCGCCGGCCAGGCCGGTCATACCGAGGAAAGTCGGATAGAAATCAATCGAGCTGACCGGCTCACTGCAAACGCTGCCGGCTTGAGTAACGCCGGGCCATCGAACAATCAGGGGATCCCGGACACCGCCTTCGTACAGCGAGCCCTTGCCGGAGCGCAGCGGATAATTACTGGTTACAGCCCTTTTATTAAACTTATTGATGTAACCGCCGTTATCGGAGAAGAACACGACAATCGTGCTATCGGCAATGCCAAGCTCGTTGATCTTGTTCAGAATTCGCCCGACGTTTTCATCGAGACTGTGGACCATGGCGGCATATTCGTAGTTCTGATGATGCATGCCGGGCCTGACCTTGTTTTTGTAATACTCGACAAGCTCAGGCTTGCCTTCGATTGGCGTGTGGACCGTATGATAGCAAAGATTGAGGTAGAATGGCTTGTCCTTTGACTTGTCCATAATCCGAAGCGCCTCATCGGTCAGGCGGTCGGTCAGGTACTCGCCTTCGGCGCCGAATTCGAGGTGCGGCACATACCGGTA
>DQCG01000205.1 GCA_003533825.1 Phycisphaerales bacterium | reverse complement strand
AACCGACAGCGGCGCGACATGGTCTAAGGCACGACTCATAAATTTCGAGCACGGACTGCGTCACATGCCCGTCGAATCGGTTTTTAGGACTCGTGAAGGCTATCTCGTCTTACCCTGCGATGCGGTAACCGGCGGTAACGGCGGTACGGCCGTGCACGTCAGCCGCGACGGTGGCCAGACGTGGACGGACGCCGGCGCCGGCCGGGATATGCCGACTTTCAAGGCCGACACGACCGGCGCATGGGTCGCGGGAATCCACGCCGGAGTGATGCAGTTAAAGGACGGTAGCCTGATGGCGCTGGGGCGAGGCAACAGCATTGACGGCAGGATGCCCATGAGCATTTCGAAAGACATGGGTAGAAACTGGATATATTCGGCGAGCGAATTTCCGCCGCTCGGCGGGGGACAAAGGCTCATTCTCAGGCGACTCAGGGAAGGACCGGCCCTGCTCATCAGTTTCACAGACCGCAGAAGGGGGATGATGCTCAGAGATCCTTCCGGCACAGAACGTAAGGTCTTCGGCATGTTTGCAGCACTTTCGTTCGACGAAGGCAAAACATGGCCGGTCAAAAGGCTGCTCACCAACGGCGGCCCCGCAAGGCAGCTCGACGGCGGCGGCAATACCGGAAAGTTCGTGATGGACTCGACCCATGCCGAACCGAGAGGCTACCTGGCGGCGACTCAGACTCCCGACGGATTAATCCACCTTATCAGCAGCAAACAGCACTACGTCTTCAATCTCGCCTGGCTCCAGGAGGGCACAGACGAAGTCAAAAACCAGAGTTCCGCCGGAAGGGACGACTCGCTCGTTCCGGGCGTGGTTATCGATCACAGCCCGGCCGGCACCGGAACGTATCTCGGTTCGCCAAGTATTGCCGTATTGGCCGATGGTTCCTATATAGTCTCGCATGATTTCTATGGCCCGGCCACAAAGGAAGACCAGACGGTAATATTTCGTTCCGAAGACATCGGAAAGACATGGGAGAAGCTAACGGATTTTTACGGACAGTACTGGTCGACAATTTTCCTGCACAAAAGGGCACTTTATATTATTGGTACCAGCATCCATAACGGCCATATAGTTATCCGCCGGTCAAAAGACGGCGGGCGGACGTGGACCACGCCGAAAGACCGGAACACGGGACTTCTCGCCGATGAGGGTCAGTTTCATTGTGCGCCGGTCCCGGTCGTCGTGCACAACCGGCGAATCTGGCGGGCAATGGAAGACAGGTATCCCCTCACGGGGCCGGCAAGCAATCTCCGTTCTTTCGTAATGTCGGCCCCCGTCGATGCGGATCTGCTCAAAGCTGACAGTTGGACCATGAGCAACCGCCTTGAATTTGACCAGGCATGGCCCGGCAGGGCGTGGCTGGAGGGAAATATAGTCGTTACGCCCCGGAACAGGCTCGTAAATATTCTGCGAGTGGAATATCAGGAAGAGGAAAAAGCCGCCGTCGTTCATGTTTCCGAAGACGGTAAAACGGTCCGGTTCGACCCGCAGAAGGATTTCATCGACTTCTACGGCGGCACGAATAAATTCACCATTCGATTCGATCCCAGGACGAAACGTTACTTCTCGCTGGTCAATAAACAGAAGAATCCGGAGGCCTATCGAAATGTTCTGACGCTGGTCTCGTCTGCCGATTTGCGGAACTGGAAGATCGAATCCGTGACACTTCGGCACCATGACAGTGTAAAGCACGCCTTTCAGTACATAGACTGGCTTTTCAAAGACGAGGATATCATAGCCGTATCCAGGACCTCGTACGATGATGGTTTGGGCGGGGCCTTCCGGGCGCACGATGCGAATTATATAACTTTTCACAGAATTCACGATTTTCGCGAATTATGATAATGGTAAGGCTTCTGCAAAATTGAAGTTAGGCATATATTATTTTAGAAAATCTTCTTTCAGGATTTTCTAAAAATAATTGAATATTATATGACAAAATAATATCGAATAAAAAGTTACGTGTCTTTTTTAGAAAGAAAAAAATCAATAAAACAGATTTTTTTCTTTCCAAAAGTATGCCTAACTTCAATTTTGCAGAACTCATATAATGGTAAATAAGGAGCAGCGAAAAATGGCAGCGAAAAAGGTGGCTATTTTAGTCGACGAAATGTACCAGGTTCTGGAGGTTTGGTATCCGTATTACCGATTCATGGAGGCGGGCTTTGACGTCAATTTGGTTGCGGCCGAGGCAAAAAAAGAATATCATTCCAAAGAAGGCTATCCGTGTATCTCCGAAATTGCGGCGGCACAGGCGGATGCCGGCGATTATGACTGCATGCTCGTGCCGGGTGGATTCGCGCCGGATTTTATGCGAAGAAGTGCTGATGTTATAAAGTTTGCAAATGATATGGTGGACTCCGGCAAGATTATCGCGGCTATCTGTCACGGCGGATGGCTGTTATGCAGCACGAAAATTTATAAGGGCAAAAAGGCAACCTGTTTTATGGCGATAAAAGACGACATTATAAACGCCGGCGCCGATTATATAGACGACGAATGCGTAGTGGACGGCAACCTGATTACGTCGCGCAAGCCGGACGATTTGCCCGCTTTTTGTACGGCCGTCATGGAAGCATTGAAAAAGTAGAGGGCCGAACTTCACCCGGAAGGGCGATGAAACATATTTTAATAACGGAAATCGTTTTTCCGATTCTGACAGGAGCATTATTTTATGAGCAAGACTAAAACCGCAAAAAAGCAGGAGAAGAAACCTGCAGTGCTGGTGGTTGACGACAATCAGCAAAATCTTGAGCTGCTGCAGGCGTATCTCGAGGACGTGGACTGCCGGGCAATCCCCGCGCACGATGGGCCGGAGGCATTGGAAATCCTCGCCAAAGATCCTCCCGATTTGATTCTGCTGGATGTTATGATGCCCAAGATGAGCGGCTTCGAGGTTTGCCGGAGAATCAAAAACGACCCCAAAACGAGTGACATTCCCGTCATTATGGTCACGGCGCTAAATGAATTCGGCGACATCGAGCGCGGAATCGACTCGGGCACGGACGACTTTTTAAGCAAGCCCGTCAATAAGCTGGAGCTTCTGACCCGCGTCAAAACAATGCTGAAACTGAAACACCTGACCGATAAGCTTCAGCGCACGCTGGCATACTTAAACGAGATAGAAAAGCAGGCCCAAATGGCGAAATCTGAACCCGATAATCGGCCTCTAAAATCGTAACAACCGGTACAATACACACAATCGGCCCCGGAGAAAGGCAAAATGGAGATTCGAGTGACCATTTGCCGAAAACGGGGTAAATCCACCCTCATCTATAGTCGATAGTAAATTGTGATTAGAGGCGGATGGAGGTTCTAATCCACAATCACGATTTCAAACCATAAGTCGTAAACTGGATGTGGGTGGTGTATGAGTCGATTATTGGAAATTCTCGGCAGGGCGATAACAGTTGATACCGCCGATTTGATATGGCACTGGTTAAATGTAGTCGGGCTTCCGACCGAAGACGTCGAATCACCTCGATACCAGCAATTGAATAAAACGCTGGGTCTGATGCGTGATATGAGGCTCGAAGCAGCCGCCGAGGAGCTGCGGATGTATCTGTTCGAGAATCCATCCTGCACCCACGGCCGGCTTGCGGCGGCGGCAATTTGCCTGCGTAACACCCAGTTGGATGAAGCGATAAAAGAACTCAATTCGGTATATCTGCGCCGGCCGAACAACACCATGGCTCTTTATGCCCTCGGGCATTGTTACGAGCGGCTCGGTAAAGAGTCTCAGGCCGTGGAATTTTACCAGGACTGTCTTAAGTTCAAAAACTATTTGCAGCTCCCCGCTCAGCGGCTGGCCGCTATTTACTTCAAGAACGGTCAACTCGAAAAAACCATACAACAGTATGAGCTTATCAAGAGTGAATATCCCGACGACATCTCAACGCTGATTATACTCGGACATTTGTACGTCGCCACCGGAAGATACAAGGAAGCCGTCGATACCTTTAATACAGCAATATTGATACATCCGGACAATTTCCATGCCCAGGATTATCATACAGACCAGCTTATCGCCGAAGGGCAGCTTCACGAGGCGCTGGAGCACATCGAGGACCAGTTGCAGGCCCAGCCCGAAAGAGCCGATTTGCTTATGAAGCGTGCGGACGTTCTTCGTATGATGGGCGCCACCCTTGATGCGGTCTCGCAATATGAAGAAGCCCTTCGTTTCTGCCCTGACTTCCTTGAGGCAACGATAAAGCTCGGCACACAATATTTACAGATTGACAAAGAGGAGCTCGCCGCAGAACAATTCAACAGGGCCGTTGAAATCAACGACAACATCATCGAGGCTTACATTGGGCTGGCAATTTCCCAGAATTTAGGCGGCAACACATCGGATTCCCTGGGCACGTTATCGCTGGCGGCGGCAATTCAGCCCAACAGCTCGTTATTGTTCACTGAGACGGCTATCCTGCGATTCAAGGCCGGCCTTGGCGAGAGCTTATCGTTCGAGCTCAAAGATGACACGATGAGCCTGACCGAAGCCGTGATTACAGCACACCGCCAACAAATTGCGATCCACCCGCAAAATCCTGATTTGCATTACAGGCTCGGCGTCCTTATGACGAACGTTGGAAGGGTGACGGATGCCATTGAGTTATTCCAAACCGCTTTAGGGATCAATCCGGCTCATACGAGAGCCAAAAGTAAACTGGCGGTCTGCCTGTTTCAGGCGAACCGCAAAACCGAAGCGCTCGATCATCTGGGAGGTTCCGAGTTTATAGGTAAGGATACGCTGGAACTGCACTATAAGACAGCCTTGCTCTATTGCGATAAAGTAAAGTTCGCATCAACCTTAATTAACCTCGAACGTCACCTCGAAAACAATTTCACTTGCCCGGATGCGACGGTCAACATCTCGATAATACTGCAAAACCTCGGTCTGCTTGACAGGGTGACTGTCATGTGGGACAATCTCACAGACACGGCCAGCCAGGCAATTAGTTCCGATTATCCGTTTTGACCATTAGTCGACCAAAATGACGCCGGAAGGGCACAAAACACGAAAACGTACTCATTGCGCAATAATCAAGCCTGAATGAAACATAACATATATTATGGGACGTTATAAATGGTTTGTTTTTCTACTGACTCTTATCTGCTGATCATTCAATGATAATGACATAACGCAATCTGTCATTCACGCGAAGGCGGGAATCCACTAAAACTTTGCGTTCCTGTATCCCGGCTTTCGCAGGGTACGTGTTTAGCC